>NZ_JBBPCO010000006.1 GCF_038070005.1 Thermithiobacillus plumbiphilus
AGCAAACAGGCAGATAAACCGGGAAACGCGACTGAAATCCCGGATTTCGGACCAGCACCGGGTCCAGCGCCCGAATTCAGCCGTTGTTCAGAGGTTCCCTAGAACTCATCTCACAAATCCGGATCTGATGATAAGGAGATCGGAGTGGAGGTGAGGTATGGACCTGACGGATGCGCAATGGCGAAGACTGGCGCCTTTGATCCCCGTGCCGCCGCGCCGGGCGGATGGGCGTGGGCGGCCCTGGATTGACGCACGCGCGGTTCTCAATGGCATTCTCTGGATCCTGCGTACGGGCGCGCCCTGGCATGACCTGCCCGACCGGTATCCCCCGTACCAGACCTGCCATCGACGGTTCCAGCAATGGGTGCGGGACGGGACCTTCCAGCGGGTACTGGAAGCCCTGGCCGAGGATCTATGGTTGCGGGGTGGCCTGGATGTCTCGGAATGCTTCATCGACGGCTCCTTCGTGCCGGCTAAAAAGGGGGGCGCGGCATCGGCAAGACCAAGCGGGGCAAGGGCAGCAAGCTCATGGCCATTGCAGACCGCCCGGGAACCCGCTCGCCATGGACACGCCAAGTGCTCAACCCCATGAGGTCCGCTGCGTCGAGGACACCCTCGACACCTGCTTCACCCAAGCACTCCCCGAGCGCTTGATCGGAGATCGGGCCTATGACAGTGATCCCCTGGACCAGCGCCTCTGGCACGATTGGGGCATTGAACTCATTGCCCCGCATCGGCGCGGACGCAAGCGAGCAAAAACCCAGGACGGGCGCTGCCTGCGTCGTTTCCGACGCCGATGGAAGGTCGAACGCCTGTTCGCCTGGCTCTACAGCTACCGGCGCTTGGTGGTGCGCTATGAGTATCATCCCGAGAACTTCCTCGGCTTCGTCCAGCTCGCTTGCATCCTCATCCTGCTCAAACAGTATTTATGAGATGGGTTCTTAACACTGGTGCACTTGATGGGGTAAGGTCAGGGAAGCTTTTCCGCACGGATTCGCATCAACTCATAGCGGGCGCCTTCCACATTGGCCAGCGCGTGGCGCAACAACTCAATGGCATCGAAAGGCAGCCTGTTCGCCTGTTGCAGGCTGTCACGATAAATCCGCTCGTAATGCTCGCCCGGGGAAACCCGAAGAATCACTTCGATCTCCCAGTCTCGATTCTCTGGGGCAGAAAACGCCTGCCGGAATACGCGTTTCTCGCCCGCGGGAATGCGCGTATCGGCTATTTCGCGCGTGATGGGCGTGTCAACCTGCCAGCCGATCATCTGACGGCCAAATTCATGCACGCTGCCGTCGGCATCGCGCCTCACGAACAGCAATTCCACCTTGGCCACCATGTAAGTAGGGAAATGATGGCCGGCACCCGAGTTGAGAATCTCGGCCACCGCCTCATGATTGCCGCCACCCAGATCGGCGATCGACAGCTTGACGTCTATGGCTTTGCGCGTCATGGTCGGGTCATGAATGCCGCGCCACAGATGCTGCCGGTCCGGCATATGGCATGATTGGCAGGTCTGCTTCCCTGCTCCCCCTCGTGCGAAACGGCTCGCTAGCCATTGCCGATAGGTGTCTTCCTGTAGTTTCCCCGCAATCTGCGGCCCGTCTTCCGGAAATTGATGGCATGTGGCGCAAAAGCGGCTGTCCTCAAAAGCCTTGGATACCCTGAATCCCCCATGCGGGCCGCCCTCACTAGGCTCGATGCGCGGCGGCGGTCCGAAACGTTGGTGTCCTCGCACATGACAGCTCGCACATGTCAAGCCCTGATGCGCCAGATCGCGGCTGACATATTCCGGGATCGGATGCTGCGGGGCGTTGGGCCAAGCCTGATCCAGCGCAACTAGGGCCTTCTGTTCCGCAAGCGGCGCATGGCAGCGCAGGCAGGCGTTGCCTTGCTCCTGACTCATTAGCTTCAATTGCCAGCCTATGCCGGGCCCCATCGCCTTGCTGTGCAGGCTGCTCTTCCAGCCTTCGAATTGCCTGGCATGACACTGGGCGCAGGACTGCACTGACAGCGAGGCTTCCAGTGCGGAAAAAGCCGCCGGTGGAGCCCCTTGCGGGGGAAGCGGGTCCTGCCAGTGCTTTTCGAGAAAATTTTCGACCGGCTCCCGCCTTGGATCGCACCCCCCCAGGAAAGCCATGGCGGACAATCCTGCCAGCAGGCAAAAACCATGGCGGAAGAACATGAACAGGCGCATTTCAATCTCACCCAAAAAAAGCCCACGGTGGGACCGTGGGCCAATAGGAGCACGACTATGCAATGCAGATCAAGTATCTGTGGACATTAGCCGCACGGGTTGGCCACAATGGGGCTGGCACCTTGCGTATCGATGGTCTCGCCATACTTGTACCGCTTGTCGGCACGGATGATTTTATCCGCATGCGGGGCATAGGGGTTGGTAATGTAGCGCTGGGCAACGACCCCCGAGCCGACGGCAATGCCGGTGACAGGATCGATGGAATCCTTGGCATAGCGGAAGAAGGCTCGATCGGTCCGGTCGGTCCTCCAGGGCGAATCGGCCGGGAGAATGAGATTGCCGGAACCGTCTTCGGTTGAAGACAGAGAGTTCCACTCGACCATTGCGCCATCGTAGAAACGTACCGGCTTGCCAAGAATGGCCATGCTAGCGAAACCGGTAATCATGGCACGGAAGGTGGTTTCGCAGTAGGTGTAGATAACATCGCCCGGCCGATAGGCATTGCCCGCTCCGACCAGCTGGTAATTCCCTGCAACGAAGCCGATGCCGGAAGCGTTGGTATCGCCGTTCAGCAGCGCCGCAAGCTCAGCCTTCGGACGATAGGACGAGCCCTTGGTCAGGTCGAGAAAATGGGTGAATTGCAACTGCAATGCGCCGTTTGGATGCCCCCCCTTGGAGTTGTTGTTCTGGAAGAACGGAAGATAAATCTCGGGACGCAAAGACGCGCAATAGGCAGTTGCACACGCCTGCACGCCAGAGGTGCTTGTATCGGTATCTTCGCCCTTCTCGACATACTCACCCGAGCTGTATTGGCCAAGGTTGCGCGCATCCCAGATGAAGACCCCATCGTTCGGGTCGTTGACGTCGGTAGATTTCGCCGCATTGATGACGTCCTCGAAGGTGGCCTGGAGGATGGTATTGTCGACCTTGAGATCGCGCACGGAAGCGGTCCCGTTGTTGGGGGGGGTGCTGCCGCCGGTCGAGAAATACGAGGCGGCCAGGGCACCGCTGTCGAATTGCCACTTATGCCCGCCATTCAGTATGGCGAGATGCTCCTTCGCAACACCCCAGTAGCGCAGCGCATACCATATCCTACCCTGTGCCATGACGTTGACGGGGGACGCAGTACCCATGGTGACGACGATCATGTCCTTGCTCGGGTCGATGGCGAACTTCTTCAGCAGAACATCCATCGCCTGCCCGTCCGGGACCAAGCTCGGGGTCTCGATCACGCCGTTGTCACGGGTTTGTATCCACTCGCCCGAAGACGTGAGATAGGTCACGACATTGACGCCATTCGGCTTGATGTATTCGTAGCTAGTTTCTCCTGCCGTCGCCTGCAGGATCACCAGCTTTCCGGTAATACCGGCCGGCCGGTTGACCAGCCAATCATCGATCCATTTTTTGAGTGTGGCGGCGGTAATCAGACCGTTTATATTGTCGTCATAATTGTCAGCCGACTCCTGGGGAAGGTCTGTTACAGCACTGACCTTGATGCTGCCAACCGCATCGGCAGTCTTGTCTCCACCATCTTCGCCGCAGCCTTGCAGCCCCAGCAGCATCACCAGGACAGCGACACCGGCCCGGCTCCTGCTCAAGTGCATTTTCATAAATAGTCCTTTATCAAATTTATTTATAAGCCGCATTGCCCACCGTACGGCCAAGCAATGCCCCTCAACTTGACAGGCTTGTCAGAGTCGCCTTGCAACAGGCACAGCCAATACTCCGGCCGAAACTCAAGACCGCCATTCGTCAATCCCCTGCCGGGGGCTTGAGCACGACCGGCACCCAACCCTGCTCGATCGCATCTAGCACCGCGTTGCAGTCTTCCAGCCTCATCTGCCTCACTTCCGCTCCTGCTCTTTGCAAGGCCTCCGCCAGGCCCGGCAAGGCCTGCTCGGGGGAGAGCTCTAGCAGCAACACTTTCTTTACGCTCATACGCAAAACACCACGTCAGAATCAACAATTCGTAAGGCCAGTGCCTGGATACCGTTTTCCTCGCCGAGGTCGACAACATCGATCGGGACCTCGGAAAACTCAAGCGCTTCCAGTTGTTCCGCCGCATCGGCGCCTTCCGGAAGCCTGACCATGCAGGCTATCGACACGGCGTCATCGAGCAAGGTAAGGCCGCTCGCCATGCGCAATGCCTCGACTTTTTTTTGTGCTGCAATCATGAGAATTCTTTTCTTTTCTGTCATATTCGTGTCCTATAAAACCATCACCCTGTCGCAGTTATAGACAAGTTCGGCATCTTGGTACTGCCCACCAACCACGACATAGCTGCTCATCACACCCAGGTCATAGCGGCCCTGCGCATGGCGCTGGGCACTGTGCTCGCAGAGCGAGACATGGTTGGGATGAATCTTTGCCCGGCGAACGAAATCCTCGTCCGCCAACAAGTTGACCCCGGTGTCGGTCAGGAAGCAGAACGCCTCCCAGCCGCGGCCGACAGCCGCATCGAACAGCTGCTTGGTCAGGGAAAGATGGCCCTCGTCGGTAATCACTATTCCCAGTTTCACGGTCAATATTTCCTGATTTTCCAGACAAAGGAACCGCCTTCTTCCTTGCGTACGAACAGCTCATTGCCCTCCGACTCGCACATTGCCGCGATCGACTCGCCCGAGGACGGGTTGTCGAAAACCAGCGTCAGCACATCACCGGAGGCGAGCTTTTGCAACGCCTTCTTGGTGTACATCTGCGGATGCGGACAGGTATAGCCGCACACATCCAGCTTCCATTCATGCTCGCTTGTCTGGCTGAAACTCATCGCCATTTACGTCTCTCCTTGAAATAAGTACCAAAAAGATTGTGCCGCATGCGGACGCTACAGGCCGATTCCCGCTTCCGTCTTGGCCGCAGCCCTGTCCATCCACCAGGTAAAGACTTTCACACCGAGATAGGCGCCGAAGGTCATGCCGACGAGGAAAATCCAGCCGCTGGGGTCGCCATTGGTGACCGTGGCAAAGAAGGCGCCGATGTTGCAGCCCATGGCGAGCCGCGCGCCGATGCCCATCAGGGTGCCGCCGACGATGGCGAAGAAGGCCGTCTCCAGCGTGGGGGTTTTCCACTTGAATTCCTTCCGTGCCAGCGCCATTACTGAGGCTCCCAGGATGATTCCGATCGACATGAAGCCGGGCGCATTAAGGAGAGGATTGGGCAGGCCGTTGTCCAGACCGAAGAAGATGCTGTCCATGTTCTCGACGCCGAGCTTGTTCAGCGCCCATCCACCCCACTGCGCTTCCTGGGTAGTGATGTACCAGTAGCCGGGATCAAAGACCGTGCCTTGGATCGACAGCCCATCGGTATAGCCCATGGCGGCGAGCAGTTCGCCAAAGTTGTAAATTCCGTAATGCTCCCGCAGCGCGCCGGTGACATACATGTGCAGTCCGGCGAGAATGCCCAGGCCTATGCCCGCGATCGCGGTGTTCCTGGACGAGGTGCACATGGCCCAAATCCCGGCGAGTTCGTCCTTCAGCGCGGGATTGGCATTTTTGGTGCGGCGCAGATAGCTTTTCCGGTAGTACAGAAGATAAAGTGCAACCAAAATGACGATCACGGGCAAAATGGCCGTGAGCACGGTGTTGTACAAAATAATTCCCGCCTCGGTGCCGCCGGCGCCAAGCAGTTCGGCAGTTGTCGCGCCTTTCAGATCCCACACATAACCGGCGGTGAAGATGTCGAACCAGCCCTTGGTCACCGACAGCTCTTCCGGCATGCCTTTCGCCACGGCAGAATCTATCCAGTGCTGGGGAACCAAGTTGTCCCACCAGCCGCTCGCCGTCACTACGATGGCCTGCGAGAAGGAAATCGCGACGATGACCAGCATGGAGTTCATATTTCCCTCGCCGGCCTTGTAGAGAGAGCCGGAAGCGCAGCCACCGGTGAACACGATGCCGAATCCGAAAATGGTGGCGCCGATAAGGATGTGCCAGCCCATGGCATTGGGGTGGAAAGTGCTGAACCCGCTTATGGTGACCATGGCCGCAACTACCGAGTAGAGCGCCACCGCGATCATCACACCCACCGCCATTCGCGGCACTTTTACGGCAAAAAGATCGCGCACCGCAGACGCCATGCAGAAACGGCCGTACTGCAGCAACATTCCATATGCCAGGCCGAACCATACATACACCAACAGGTAGACAAAGCGCGTATCGATGGACAAAGCCAGAACAGAGCCCGCAACCACGAAAAGCACTACCGCCATGGACTGCAGAACGTTCTTGCTCAACATCCCGCCCGGCTTTGAAACAACAATTTCCGCTGCATCATTCACCACATTTTCCTCCTTATGGATCAATGGCCGCAGCCACAAACGATCAAACTCGATACCGGCAGGCCCGGAAAGACACTACTGGCTTTTTTGCAGGTAGATACGCCATCCCCCCGGCTCTTTCACCACAGCCAGAAGCGTGCAAAGCAGAATTTCCGCGAGAGGGGCAAACCCCTCAACCGCCGTCGGATTGTCGGTCACAATCTCCACGACTTCGCCAGGCCCAACCTCGTTCAGCAGATTCACGGCCAGCAGTTGGGGCCGAGGGCATACAGCACCGAGGCAATCTGCGGAGCGCATGATTCGCACCGTCCCATGTCCCGGCACTTCGGCAATTCGTTCCTCACTCAAATCCGGGCCGACTTTTTTGTTTCCGAACCAAAACACAACGATGACATCCCCATGACTGAGCCTGCTCGATCGTACAAACTTATAAGCAGAAATCGTGCCATTAAATTATATTTTTATAAATCAACGACTTAAAAAAAACCCGGAAGAGGGATAGGAAAAATAATGCAATTTGCGTGGAGGAGAGCCCTGCAACGCTTGGTTTTTGCAACGAGATGGGGATGGGTTGATCAGGCCTTTGCAATGCACTTGGCTCCTAGCCTTTCAGCCTCAGCCGGCCATCCCGTCACCAAGACTCGTGCATACCCGTCAAACCCGGAGGCGGGTCGATACGTCCACGGCTTCCATCCCGGATTGTCCATTGGCGTCTTGGAAGCGGCTTTGGCCGCGAATGCCGATGTCCGATCGCGCCTGAAGGCACCGACTTGGGTGCCCCCAGGCCAATGGATAATTTGGATTCATTGGCGATGTGGGATCATCCAGGAATGGCAAGTGGCCGGGACGGTGTTTGTCAACGAAGATGTCCGGTTTTTCATGCTGCGCTTTCTAAATTCTGATCTGCTGTGGCGTGCTGCTTATCAGGGTTGAGCCAGACCTCTGTGACTGGCTGCCAGTCACGTGTGGGGCGGCCCTTCCAGCGCTGCGGCATAGTTCGTTTCGCCGCCTCGTATACGGCTTTGCGATGCGCGAGAAGGGCTTTTTCCTGTCCGTAGTGACGCTGCGCCGGGGTGACGAACTTGATGGCACTGTGGCGATGTTCGGTGTTGTACCAGGTGACAAAGCGCAGCACCCACTGGCGGGCTTGTTCTATGCATCCAAACGGCTTTTTCGGGTAAGCAGGCGTGTATTTCAAGGTCCGGAACAGCGACTCGGAATAGGGGTTGTCGTCGCTCACCGCCGGGCGGCTGAAAGAGGGCAGGATGCCTAGCCGCTGCAAGGTCGCCAACATGGTGGCGCCTTTCATTGGCGAGCCGTTGTCTGCATGTAGCACCAGCTTGCCGTACATCATGACGCAGACACGCCTTGGTGATGAGGGTGGCGGCATGTTCCGCGCGTTCGTCGTGGTGGACTTCCCAGCCGACGATCATGCGGCTATAAACATCCATCACCAGGTACAGTCGGTAGAATTGTCCACGAACGGCCGTGGGCAGGAAGGTAATGTCCCAACTCCAGGTTTTCTGCGGTGCCTGCGCTACCCAAGCCTGGGGTCGGGGCAGCGTTCTGGGCGGCCGTGCACGGCCTCGGCGGTTGGCTTGGCCGTGTTCACGCAGTACCCGGTAAAAGGTCGACTCGCTGGCCAGATAAATGCCCCGATCGGCCAAGCGCGGCACGATCTGAGAGGGGGGCAGACTCTGGTGCTCCGGGCGGTTACACGCCGCCAGGATCTCCTGCTTCTGCTGTTCGCTCAAGGCCTGCGGGCAGGACCTTCTCTCCGCGCCTTTGCGTTTATCCACCAGCGTGTCTGCGCTGCGCCAACGGCGCAGGGTGCGGCATGCCAGTCCCAGCACCGCGCAGGCGCGGGATTGGCGAGCGCCAGCGATCACCGCTTCATCGATGAGTGTGATGGCCATCTGTTTCATCTCAAGAGGAATCAGTCGTCCTCGGGGATGCCCCAGATGGCCTGGGCTTTTTTTGATAAGGTCAGCAGCGCGGCGGCTTCGGCCAACGCCTTCTCCTTTCGACGCAGTTCCTTTTCCAAGGCCCGGGTCTTCTTGCGTTCCGCCGCCAAATCCGACTTGCTCGCCGGGGCCTGCACGTCTTGCGCCTCGAACGCGGCACGCCAGGCATCAATCTGCTCAGGATACAAACCGTGCTGACGGCAGTATGCCGAGCGCTCCGCCTCATTCAGGGATGCCGTCTGAATCACCGCAGCCAGCTTGGCCTTGGCATCCCACTGGTCGGCATGCGTGGATTTCCTGGGCACGACAAATCCTCTTGCACGAAACTGCTTCTTCCAGTTGTATAGACTCGCCTCCGAGATTCCTGTCTCGCGACTGAGCCCTGCCACCGTCTCATTGTGCGGTGGCATCATCTTCCTGACAACCTGTTCTTTGAATTCAGCGCTGTAGCTGGGCATTTCATCACTCCAACCGTCCCCTCAAATCCTAAAATCAATCAAGCGGACATCTATCGTGACAGAGGGGGGGGATAAGCATGCGCCGGCGCAAAAAAACCGTCATAAGCTGACGGCGTGTAGACTGGGACCCTGTTTGTGCAAGTGGCCAGGCTTGCCCGCGAATGCCGGCTCATCAAGCCGGGCTGGATGCCGCTGACCAATTCGACTCGGCACGCCTCCAACACAAGCCAATACGGCAGATTTGCGCTCTGCCGCGCAGACCACTGGCAAAAGGTAATTGCGGTTTTGAAGCCGGATTTTCCATTGGACGCCAAGGGATGCGACAACCTGGATTGCTCCCGGCTAAAGCCGCTCTCACGGCATCGGATTTCGCGCCAATAAAATCCGGGTTGAATCCTGGCGTCAGACTCACCGGCGGAAAACTCCGTGTCTTAACGCGCCGAGGCCTCATCTGGATGTTATTCTGCAACGAGCGACTTTACGCGGCGCAGGAGGTCCGCATTGTTTGTGGACAGTTCGATAAGCCAATAGCGGGCTTTGTCCGTTTCCGGTTTGCCTTGATGCGCCCTGCCCGTGCGCAAGACGAAGGAGTTGCTTTTCTCGTCCGAAATGAACAAGCGATCGCCTTTCTCGATATCCCAATAGAACGGGCTGGGGAAGGCTCCGCCTCCGAACGGATTGCTTATGCTCGGCGGGATCTTGCTTCCATCCCACTCTATTTTCAGTTTGTTGTCTGCCAGCAAACTTATTGAAGCATTCTGTGTTTTCAGGCTTTCCTGAACGATCGGATCGCCCAATGCAATATACTGCTCAATCTTTACATCACCCGAGGTCTGAATGACCGCTTTTGCATCAGGCCCGCTCGCGGGCTTGTTCATGGCTTGGAAGGCTCTTGTTTTTTCGGCGTGCGCCTGCGGCTGCGGCAAAGGCCTACTGGTTGTCTTGAGATCACTCTTTATGATTGCAGAAATCGTTTCATCTGTGAAACCGGTAGACCTGAGCTTCAGAATCCGGTCAACGTCCGTATAGCCATTCTCAACCATCATGCGTATGACGCTTTCCCCAACGCCGGAAGCCTTCAGCCTAGTCAAATCTTCCGTGGACATAGCAGCCATCGCAGATGCCGAAGCCAACATGATGAAGGTCATCGCCAAGCCCACAACCGTCGTTTGTACTCTATGTAGCATGGTCAACTCCTTATAATAGATTTATTCATTACTCCTCACAAAAGACCGACACAAGTAGTCTTCCAAAAAAAGCTTAACACAATTTCAGGCTCTTTTGAGGATGAAACGGAAAGCGGGCAACTTCAACCCGGATTTCCATTGGACGCCAAGGGACGCCACGAGCTGGATGACTCCCGGAAAACTCCGTCGCAGGAGCGGCTTAAGCTGTGCATCCTAATGCGAATCGCGCCTGAAGGCGCTCCTGCGGCAAGGGCGACGTCTCCCCTGGATTGAGTAGCGCGTCGATTTGGGGTCCAACTCTCTAACCGAAGGAGATTGGACGTGAAGAAGCGATTTTTGGAAGAGCAGATCATCGGGGTATTGAAGGAAGCCGAGGCGGGCCTGAAGGTGGCCGACCTGTGCCGCAAGCATGGCATCTCGGATGTGACGTTTTACAAATGGCGCAGCAAGTACGGTTGGCTGGAGATCTCCGAAGCCCGGCGACGGCGCAAGCGGCCCAGTCATCTGCGCGTGATACGGCCGGGGCCGACCGGGCCCGATCAGCGCTGGTCGCTGGATTTCATGAGTGATGCGCTGGTCAATGGACGGCGCTTGCGCTTACTGACGATGGTCGATGGCTGGGACCGGAGCTGTCCACACATCGAGGTCGATCATTCGCTAGCCGGTGAGCGGGTGGTGCGCGTGCTGGAGCGGCTAAAGCAATAGGGTCGCCTGCCGGCCGTGCTCCAGATGGACAGTGGGCCGGAGTTTACCAGCAAGGCGCTGGACCGCTGGGCCGATGAACACGGCGTGAAGCTGCAATTCACCTGACCCGGCAAGCCGACTGACAATGGTTTGATCGAGAGCTTCAATGGCAGGTTACGGGAGGAATGTCTGAACCAACATGTTTTCCACAGCCTGGAAGAGGTCCGGAGAATCATCGAGGCCTGGCGACAGGGTTACAATCAGGAGCGGCCACACAGCGCCTTGGGTTGGACTGAGTCCGGAGATGTTTCGGCGGCAGTTTGAATCAACAACAGATAGCCCAAATCCGAACTTAACACTGGTATACCCGGCGGGGTAAGGTCAGCATGTGCAGGGCGGACAGCAGGAGCGGGTAAACCAAGTTTAGCGGTACAGGCTTGACGGAGGTAATTATGATCGTGCTCTTGACCCTCGGCTCGATGACAAAATTCCTGCTTGTCAGCTCACCCACGGTCTTGATCACTGAAGAATATCCGCATTGACAAAGTTCAGCACGACCTTGTCGTCCTCGCTGCGCGCAGCCTGCCCTGGTGCCGACCATGCGACTGCGCCGGAGGTGAGAACCACGCTCAAGATCGAAGCGTAAAGTCGGGCAGAAATTCTTTTGATCACCGCTGTACCTTATAGGTAAGGTTCATCGATTGGCCATTGCGCTCGCCTGAGAGCGTAATTTCCTGGCTTGCCGCCGAACTCAGGAGCTGACGATTCAAGTCCTCGACATTGTTTATCCTAATGCCATTTATCGTGCGGAGAACGTCTCCATTCTGAAGCCCGAGCTTCTCGACTTCGCTGGTCGCCTTTGCCAAGACCAGTTGCCGTTCGCCGCCCGGCGGCTGCCTCAGCTCGAATTCGACATTCTGCGCATTCGCCAAGAGCGCGTTAATATCGTTTGCGGAAATCGAGATTGTGTTCTGCATCTTATCAAGAGAGCGCCCCAAACTGCCAAGGTCGAGCCTTTCCGGAATGCCATTGTTCAGCAGTCGCACATGATCTGTAGTCACCGACTCAAGAACCACGCCAGGCATGATTTGCGCCCCGGCCGAAAAAACCTCGTCCTTGCCGTCAATCGCAAGAATGGCAAATGCCTCGGCGCCGCCTATAGCGGTAAATACGCCACGAAGTTTTACATTGAGCGAAGTTCGTGCTATCTTAGGAAGCCTCTCGCCTTGGCCAGGCCCTGATTTTCCGAACAGATGCATGACCTTGAGATCTTCCAGTCCGGTCTCTCCATCCTGTGTGGCAGGAAGCGTTTTGCTCGGGGCCGCGCCGAGTTCGGCAAAACGCCACGTCCAATTGGCCATCAACACAACCAGTGCAACCAACAAGGCCACATAAATCAACAATATCCCCCACCTTGTAGAAGCTGCCGTCTGCAAGCCTTCGAGATGATTGCTGGCAAGCCCCCTCGTTTTTACCGACATTAGCAACGTTCCATAAGTCTTCGGCTCCTTCCGCGAAGGAGTTTACGCCTCTTCTATTCCATAGCGCTTGATTTTCCTCCAGAGCGTCGATTTGTCGATTCCAAGGATTTCTGAAGCCAGCGACCTGTCACCGCGGGTCTCGCGCAATGTTTTCTTGATGAAATAGGCTTCAATATCATCCAGCTTTTGCAGTGGCATGTAGTCCAACGCCCTCCTTGCAGGCATGTCATCCATGTAAAACTGCCGGGGCAGCACATTCGGCTCAATGTGGTCCGATTCCGCCATGATGATCATTCTCTGAATGACATTTTCCAGCTCGCGCACATTGCCCGGCCAGTCATAGCGCATCAATTCGCTCATCACCGCATTGTTAAGGCCCTTGATTTTCTTCCCCAGCCTTGTCCCATGCTTGTTGAGAAAATAATAGGCAAGCACCGAAATATCCTCGCGGCGCTCGCGCAAAGGAGGCACAGAGATTTCCAACACGGACAAGCGATAGTACAGGTCCTCCCTGAACGACTTCTCTTCAACCATTTTATGGATGGGCCGGTTCGTGGCGGCCACTACGCGAACGTTGACTTGCGTGGCCTCTGTCGCACCCGCAGCAAAAAAAGATCCATCCTGAATCACGCGCAACAGTTTGGCTTGGAGCGAAAGCGGTGCGTTGTTGATTTCATCAAGAAACAGCGTGCCACCGTTAGCAAACTCGAACATGCCTGGCTTATTTCTGTCTGCACCGGTAAAAGCGCCTTTGCGGTAGCCGAACAGTTCACTTTCGACCAGCGTTTCCGGGATGGCCGCGCAGTTGATTGCGATAAACGGCTTGTCTGCGCGGCTGCCCCTCAAATGAATTTGTCGCGCCACCACTTCCTTGCCGCTGCCGCTTTCTCCGCTGATAAGCACAGTGCAGTCATAATTGGCCGCCGCATTGATGATTTTCTCAAGACGTTCCCTGGCTTGCGACTGTCCGATGAGGTCTGCGCCTTCGGAGTAGACGAGATTGGCCCGCTTCAAGCGCTGGTTTTCTGTCGCGACCAGATAAAATTTCAGTGCGTTCTCGACTACATTGCGCAACTTGATGATATCAAAAGGCTTCTGGACAAAGTCGAATGCCCCTTCCTTGAGCGCGTCGATCGCCGATTCCACGGTACCGAAGCCTGTCACCAACACCACTTGTATCGCGAGGTCCCTGGACTTGACGAACTTGAGCAGCGTAATCCCATCGGGGCCCGGCATGCGCAGGTCCGTGACGATAACGGCCACGTTGTGGGTCTCGATATAGTCCATCGCCTCAGTGGCATTTTCCAGGCTGACCGTGCAAAAATCGAGTTCCGACTCGCCAAGGACGGCCAGGATCAATTTGCGCATGTTGGAGTCGTCTTCTACAACCAGTATGACCGGCTGCTTATGCTGAGCCGGGACTTCTGCCGATTCCGAGTTCTCCAGACTGGCGACATGAACTTTCATGCTGCAACTCTGTCCAAATTCACCGACGGCAACCTCACGATGAACCTTGCCCCTTGTTGATATTGGGCATCATATTTGATGTAACCACCGCGCTTCGCGACAATCGCTTGGCTGATGGATAGCCCCAGGCCGGTTCCCTTCCCCACCTCTTTGGTAGAATAGAACAAATCGAACAGACGCGCCTGGATTGCTTCAGGTACGCCTGGGCCGTTGTCGCTGACAGAAATCAGACCGTAGCCATCCTCGGCCCAAGTGTTGACGACGATTTTCGGGGATTCGACTCCTTCCAACGCATCGATCGCATTGATCAGAAGATTAGTCAATACAATGTCCAGTTGCCCGCAGCCTCCTTCAAGGATCAACTGCTCGGGACTCAGATCCAGGACAATATCAATGCGGTAACGTTTGAGCCTGCAGTTCAAAAAGGTTTCCGTAAGCTCCTGGACCAGCGCATTCAGGTCGCATGTTTCGCCATTGCAAGAGTCCTTGCGGGCAAAATTTAGCAATTCATTGATCACCAACGAGCAGCGCTGTGTTTCATCCACAATCACTTTTGCATAACCACCCATCAGCGCGTCCGTATTCAAGTTCTTTTGCAGCAGTTGGGCATATCCAAGAATATTGCCCAGCGGAGTATTAAGCTCATGCGCCACACCCGCCGCAAGCTGCCCCATGGCCACGAGCTTTTCCCGTGTGGACAGACTTTCCATCAGGCTTTTGTACTCGGTGATATCCTGCAGGATCAGTACGCTTTTCAGGTCGTCCTCATCGCTGTTGTAGAAACCGAGATTGAGCGAATAGAAAGATGATTTTCCGTTCATCCTGAGCATGATTTCCTGGTTGCCGACCGACCGCTTGTACAGAAAAGCGTCGCGCAACAGCTCGCGGTCATGCTCGTTCAAATCCATGATCTCGAAGATGTTCTTGCCCGTGAGGCTGCCGGATGGCACGGCGAACATCCTGTCGGCCTGCAAGTTGGCAACGGTTATCATCAAGTCATCATCGACGCTGAGCAGCGCCGCCGGAAGGTTTTGCAGAATTGTGATGAAGCGGTTGCGCTCGTTCAGGAACCGGTCCTGGCATTGTTCGACGGTCCGGAACATCAGGCTCAGGGTACTGACTGTCTGGCTGAACTCATTGATGAGCCGTCCCCCGCTCGTCCAGCTCTCGAAAACCGGAGCAATAGGCTCCAAAAGTCCTTCCCGCGCCTTATGGATGCCCGCTTCAAGGGCCCTGAGCGCGATCAGTTCGCCGAAGAGGCGAACCAGCGAATAGGCAACGGCAACAGCCAAAAGGACGCCGCTCAGCCAGAACAGTTTTGACTCCTGTCCGACCATTACCAGCAGCGCATACGATATAAAAGCGAGCAGAATGGCGGCCAGCGCCACCAGCGGAAAGGGAACGACAGGAATGCCGGCCAATCCGGAAGCGGTGCGGTTCGAATAAACCTGATTGATGCCTTTCATCACTGTCACCGGATACTTACAGTGCCCAACAAAATAGCCATTTCTTGCTCCTAGCTCGTATCGAGAGGAGCGTGCCACGGCCAAGCCTCTGCTGGATGATGCATTGTGGGCAAAGATCGAACCCTTGCTGCCGCCCCATCCGCCACGCCTGAGGGGTGGATGACTCCGACTACCGGATCAAGCAGCGTTGCCCGACATCCTCTTTATACTACGTACCGGCATTCCTTGGGAACACCCGCCCAAAGAGATGGGCTATGGCTCGGGCACGACCTGCTGGCGCAGGCTGCGCGACTGGCAAGCGCCGCGGCCTAGCCACCCTCGCCGGCGACCCGTGAGGTGCATACCGACAAGGGCTATGATTTCCCCTACCTGCGCCAGTATCTGCAACGCCGCGGTATTCGCCCCCGCATTGCACGGCGGGACATCCAATCCCTTGAACGCCTGGGCAAATGCCGCAGGAAAGTCGGGCGCACCTTTTCCTGGTTGCACCGCATGTGCCGTCTGCGTATCCGCTACGAGCGCCGGGCCGACATCCACCAGGCCTTCCTCCAACTCGGCTGTGCCCTCATCGCCTGGCGCCATGTCCAAAGGTTTTGTTAGAGGTACTTACAGGGACTGCAGATAAGCGGCGACTGCCTGCATGTCCGCCTCGGTCAGGTCCTTGGCGATGGAGCGCATCATCATGGCCGGATCATTGGCGCGCTGGGCACTCTGGAAGTACTTGAGCTGATTCACGACATACATGCTGTGCTGGCCGGCCAGACGCGGGAACAGGGGCGAGATGCCCTGGGCAGCGGGGCCATGGCAGGAGGCACAGGCAGGAATATTGCGGTCAGCAATGCCGCCACGATAGATGGCCTTGCCCTTGGTGATCTGCGCCGGATCAGTGGCTGCACCCTTGACCGGCTGCTGGCTGCTGAAGTAAGCGGCCAGGTTGCGCATCGTGGGTTCATCCAGAGGCGCGGCCATGCCGAACATGATGGCGGCGTCCGGATCATTCCGCGTGTGAGCCTTGAAATTGCTCAACTGCTTGACGATGTAGTCCGGATGCTGGCCGGCCAGCTTCGGAAAGGTCGGCGCCACACTGTTGCCATCCGCGCCATGGCAGGCGGCGCAAGCCACTGAAGCCGTCTGTCCAGCCGCGGCATCCCCAAGAGGAGCAGCCTGCGACACGCCAGAACCCACCAGCATGGCGACAGCCGCCGCCAGAACCCACTGTTTTTTCATGTACTTCACTCCTTGCAAAAGCTGATTCGCTTCGGGAAATGGTCGATGCACACAGGCGGTGACAATAAACCGTACTTATGGCATCATTGCAAAAAATTTGCTTATTCCATGCGGGTTTACCGCCCTCACGGGGGCCTTGAGGCCTTGTCTGGCGTTTATACCAACCCGTCTTTTGCCTGTCAAATGATCCACTAATATTCTCCCGAGCCATGACAAATACCGAAAAATTCCGCATCCCCGCCCTACGCCAGGCGACATACCGACTGAATGTCGCCAGCCCGAGCCAGCTGCCGCCCGATGAAGGGTATGAAGTGGCCTTCGCCGGACGCTCCAATGTCGGCAAGTCCAGCACCCTCAACGCCATCGTCGACCAGAAAGGGCTGGCGCGCACCAGCAGCCAGCCCGGCCGCACCCAGCAACTGGTGTATTTCGATATCGATCCCGAACGGCGCCTGGTGGACCTGCCCGGCTACGGCTATGCCCGTGCCCCGGCCGAGATCCGCCGTCAGTGGAGCGGCCTGATCGAGCGTTATCTCGAAAAGCGGGAGTCTCTGCGCGGCATCATGCTGATCATGGACATCCGCCATCCATTCACCGATTTCGACCAGATGATGATCGACTGGGCGCATGAGCTCGGCAAGCCGGTGCATGTGCTGCTGAACAAGGCCGACAAGCTCAGCCGCAGCGCCGCATTGCAGGTCCTGGCCAGGCTGCGCCGCGAACACCAGACGGACACACTGTCCATGCAGCTTTTTTCCGCGGCCGAAAAGTCCGGGATCGGCGAGGCGCATCAGAAGCTCGGGGAATGGCTGGCAATCGAAATGGAAGTAAAACCGGAATAAAAAAGGCCCCGGAAAAGGGGAAAACCGGGGCCAAGAATGAGTCCTGATTGGGTGGGTAGGACTCACGGCCCGCCCAGGGAGGATAGGAGCGGACCGGATGGTCTCGCGACCATCTGAAGCTAAGACTAAGCCCTGCCAAAAAAGTTCACAAAGTTCTTTTGGCTGATAAAATTTTTTTCAGACTCGGTCGACCTCACACATGCCGGCGCAAAAGCATCATTGTAA
This sequence comes from Thermithiobacillus plumbiphilus, assembly GCF_038070005.1. NCBI lineage: Bacteria > Pseudomonadati > Pseudomonadota > Acidithiobacillia > Acidithiobacillales > Thermithiobacillaceae > Thermithiobacillus > Thermithiobacillus plumbiphilus. Next base: position 17,475 of record NZ_JBBPCO010000006.1, read on the forward strand.
TCAGCGCGTTCCTGCCATGAGCCGGCTCAGCCAGGGCGTGATCAGGAGCAACAGCAGTCCGGTTCCGACGGAAGTGCCCACCAGAAACCAGTAGAGCGGCAGATCCCAGCGCGTCAGCAGGCTTTCCAGGGTGCCGGCGAGATAGCTGGCCACCCCCATGGCGGCGAACCAGAGCCCCATCATCAGCGCCAGCACCCGGCCCGGCGCCACGCGACTGACCATCGAAAGCCCAATCGGCGACAGGAACAGTTCGCCCAGGGTATGCAGAAAATAGGCGCCAAGCAGCCAGCCAGGCCCGAGCAGCCCCTGCCCGGCCTGGGTCTCGGCCAGGGCCAGCACCACGAAGCCCAGCCCGAGCAGCAACATGCCAAACGCCATCTTGGCGGTGACCGGCAGGGCGAAACGCGAGGCATCCCAACGCGTCCAGATCCAGGACAGCAATGGCGCGAGCAGCAGAATGAACAAGGGATTGACCGACTGGAACCAGGCCGCCGGGAAGGTCCAGCCGAGGATCTCGCGCTCGGTATGCTGCTCGGCGAAGAGATTCATGGTGCCGCCAGCCTGCTCGAAACCCATCCAGAAAAAGATGATGAATACCGATACAATAGCCAGCCCCAGCACCCGGCGCCACTCGGCGGCAGTCAGGGCCAGGGGTGTTTCGGCAATCCTGCCGGATCGCGGCGGCGGCAGGCCGGCATCGCCCAGCCAGCGCTGTCCGCGCCAAAAGATTGCCAGACCAAGCAACATGCCGACTCCGGCTGCGGCGAAGCCATAATGCCAACCATAGGCCGCGGCGAGAGTCCCGGTGACCAGCGGTGCCAGAAAGGCCCCGAGATTGATGCCCATGTAGAAGATGGTGAAGGCGCTGTCGCGGCGTGGATCCTGCGGACCATACAAGGAACCGACCAGGGTGGAGATGTTGGGCTTGAAAAAGCCGCTGCCGATGACGAGCAACCCGAGTGCGGGGTGCAACAGGGCCGGAAAGACCATGGCAAAATGGCCGAGCGCCATCAGGCCCGCGCCCAGCAGCACCGCGCGGCGGGCGCCGAGATAGCGGTCGGCGAGCCAGCCACCGAGAATGGGGGTAATGTAAACCAGCCCCGTGTAGATGGCATAGACCTGCAGGGCAGCCGCACGCTCCTGGCCAAGCGCGGTCACGAGATAAAGCACCAGCAGGGCGCGCATGCCGTAGTAGCTGAAGCGCTCCCACATCTCGGTGAAAAACAGCATGGCAAGCCCCGGCGGATGCTGCCAGAATCCAGACCGGGCAGTGCTCAATGCGCCGCTTCCCAATTGGCCCCCACGCCGACGCTGGACTCCAGCGGCACGGCCAGTTGCGCCACGCCGCACATCAATCTGGGTAACGCTTCTCGCGCCTCCCCGACCATGGCCTCCGGCACTTCCAGCACCAGTTCATCATGCACCTGCAGGATCATGCGCCCGCGCGCCGGGTCGGCGGCGAGCCAGGCATCCACAGCGATCATGGCGAGCTTGATCAGATCCGCCGCCGTGCCCTGCATCGGCGCGTTGATGGCAGTGCGCTCAGCATAATTGCGGCGATTGGCGTTGCTGGAATGGATGTCCGGCACATAGAGGCGCCGGCCGAACAGGGTTTCGACATAACCCTTCTCCCGGGCCTGCTCGCGCATGCTGTCCATGTAGCGGCGCACGCCGGGATAGCGTTCGAAATAACGATCCACATAGCGCTGCGCCTCATTGCGGTCGATCTTGAGTTCACGCGCCAGGCCAAAGGCGCTCATGCCATAGATCAGACCAAAATTCACCGCCTTGGCGCGGCGACGCTGCTCGCCATCAACCGCTTCGGGCGCGACCCCAAAGATCTCGGCGGCGGTGGCGGTGTGCACGTCCTCACCCTCGGCAAAGGCCTTCAAAAGACGCGGCTCGCCGGACAGATGGGCCATGATGCGCAGTTCGATTTGCGAATAGTCTGCGCTGATCAGCAGGTGTCCCGGGGCGGCGACGAAGGCCTGGCGGATGCGCCGGCCCTGCTGGGTGCGCGCCGGGATGTTTTGCAGATTGGGATCGGAGGACGAAAGCCGGCCAGTGGAGGTCACGGCCTGATGAAAGCTGGTGTGCACGCGCCCGGTGGCGGGATCGATCATGCGCGGCAGGGCGTCGGCATAGGTGCTCTTGAGCTTCGAGAGGCTGCGATATTCCAGGATCAGGCGCGGTAGTTCGTAGTTTTCGGCCAGGGCTGAAAGCACTTCCTCGCTGGTGGACGGCGCCCCGCCCGGGGTCTTCTTGGTGACGGGAATCTGCAGCTTGTCAAACAGGATTTCCTGGATCTGCTTGGGCGAATTGATGTTGAAGGGTTGAGCAGCGATGGCATGGGCCTGGCCCTCGATGGCCGCCATGCTGGCGGCAAGCTCCTCGCTCAAGAGCGCCAGGGGTGCGGGATCGATGCGTACGCCGGCATCCTCCATGCGCGCGAGCACCGGCACCAGCGGCATCTCCACTTGCTTGAACAGGGCCTTCAACCGCTCCTCGGCCTCCAGTTGCGGCCACAGCACGCTGTCCAGGCGATAGCAGACGTCGGCGTCCTCGGCGGCGTAGGCGATGGCGGTATCGACGGCCACCTGCGAGAAGAGCACGCGCTGACGGCCCTTGCCGGCCACCTCGGCAAAGCTGATGCATTGATGCTGCAGACGCTTTTCCGCCTGGCTGTCGAGGTCATGCGACTGGGTGCTGTCGAGCACGTAGCTTTCGAGCATGGTGTCGCGGGCGATGCCCTGCAGATGGATGCCGTGGCGGGTCAGCACGCGCAGGTCATACTTGAAGTTCTGGGCGAGCTTGGGGTGCTCGGCACTCTCCAGCCAGGGCCGCAGGGTATCGAGCACCAGTGCCCGCGACAACTGCTCAGGGGCGCCGAGATAGTCGTGACCCACCGGGATGTAGACGGCCTCGGGGCAGTCGGCGCCCGCTGGCTGCCAGGCGAAGGACAGGCCCACCAGCTCGGCCTGCAGCGGGTTTAGACTAGTGGTTTCGGTGTCCAGGGCCGCCCGGGGGGCTGCTTCCAGGGCCACCAGCACGCCCTGCAGATCTTCGAGCGTGAAGATGCCCCGATAGCGGCTACGATCGATGGCGCTGCCCTGGGCGGCGGAAAGGCTCATGCCGCCCTGCACCTGCTCCAGCTCGCGCAGCCAGCTGGTGAACTCCAGTTCGCGAAACAGCTCGCGTAGCTCATCGACGGCCGGGGGGCGCCGGGCGAGGCTGGCAAGATCATAAGGCAGGTCCAGTGCGGTATCGATGGTGGCGAGTTCGCGGCAGAGCGGCAACTGCTCGCGGCAGGCACGCAGGCTCTCGCCGGCCTTGCCCTTGATGCTGTCGGCGTGTTCCATGAGCGCATCCAGGCTGCCATATTCGGCCAGCCATTTGGCGGCGGTCTTGGGACCGACGCCGGGCACGCCGGGGATGTTGTCGGAGGTATCACCGACCAGGGCGAGATAGTCCTGGATGCAGTGCGGCGGCACGCCAAAGCGCGTCAACACACCCTCGGCATCGAGATAGCGCTCGCTCATGCTGTCATAGAGATGCACGTGAGCATCGACGAGCTGGGCCATGTCCTTGTCGCCGGTCACCACCAGCACCTGACGCTCCATGGCGGCAAAACGCCGCGCCAGTGTGCCGATCACGTCATCAGCCTCCACTCCGCTCACCTGCAGCAGCGGGATGCCCCAGAGCTGGATGGCCTGATGGATGATGGGCGTCTGGCGCGACAGATCATCGGGCATGGCCGGGCGCTGGGCCTTGTATTCGGCAAAGCGTTCGTGGCGAAAGGTGGGTCCGGGGGCGTCGAAGACCGCGGCGAGATACTTTGGATCACGCTCGCGCAGCAGGCGGCGGATCATGTTGAGCACGCCAAATACCGCACCGGTAGGCTGGCCGGTGTGCGTGCGCAGGTCGGGCATGGCGTGGAAGGCGCGGTAAAGAAAGCTCGAAGCGTCTATCAGTATGATGGGTGATTCATTCATTGCGCTAGGGTTTCCGGGCGTTTTCAGCCATAATAGCCCCAAAATTTCCCTTCAGATAGTGCAAGGCACCGAGAGGATCCGCATGCAACCTGGTTTTTCGCTGAACTCACTGTCCCGCCTGCGCGATGAAGCGCTCAGTCGGGAACCGTGGAAGGTCCTGCAGATCATGTCGGAGTTCGTGAACGGTTTCGAGAAACTCGCCGCCATCGAGCCCTGCGTCAGCATCTTCGGCTCCGCCCGTGTGCCTGCCGATCACCCGGTTTATCAAAAGACCCAGCGCATTGCCGAATTGCTGGCCAACTCGGGCTTTGCCGTGATCAGTGGTGGCGGGCCGGGCCTGATGGAGGCCGCCAACAAGGGCGCCTTTGCCGGACAGGGGCTGAGCGTCGGGCTGAACATCGAATTGCCGCACGAGCAGCACGGCAACGGCTATCAGGACATCTCCCTGAACTTCCGCCACTTTTTCGCGCGCAAGGTCATGTTCGTCAAGTATGCCGCCGCCTACGTGGTGATGCCCGGCGGCTTTGGCACGCTCGACGAGGTGGTCGAGGCCCTGACCCTGATCCAGACCGGCAAGAGCCGGCGCATTCCGATCATTCTCGTCGGCAGCAGTTTCTGGAGCGGGCTGGTGGACTGGTTTCGCGACACGCTCATCCGCGAGGGCATGATCAGCGCTGCGGACATGGATCTTTTCGAGGTGCTCGACGAGCCCGAGGACGTGGTCAACGCCATTTTCCGCCATTACGAATACCGCGGCTTCGAACCCTCGGCATCCGAAGTGGAAGCCCTGCTCAACCTCTGACCAAAGCCACAAGACTCTTATGTCCGTCTATACCGCCGTAAGCGCCGAAGCGCTTGAGAATTTTCTGGGGCGCTACGATATCGGCCAGGCGCAATCCCTGCGCGGCATCAGTGCCGGGGTCGAGAACAGCAACTTCTTTCTCGATACCAGCGAGGGCGAGTTCGTGCTGACCATCTTCGAACGGCTCGCTGCCACGGAGATCCCCTATTTTCTCGAACTGACTGCCCATCTGGCACATCATGGCATTCCCTGTCCCCAGCCCATCGCCGACCGGGAAGGCCATTATCTGCAGTCGCTCTGCGGCAAGCCCGCCGCCATCGTGCAAAAGCTCTCCGGCAAATCCGTGGAGTTGCCGAACCCGGGACAGACCCGCGCGGTGGGCGCCCTGCTCGGGCGAATGCACAAGGCGGCCGAGGGCTTTCCCCTGCGGCGCGAGAACCCTCGGGGGCTGCGCTGGTGGATTGAGGCCTCCGGCCAGCTCAGTAGCCACCTGAGCCCCATGGACGCAAGGCTCCTGAGCGACGAACTGCAGTTCCAGCAGAACCACTGCAAGTCCCATCTCCCCCACGGCGTCATCCATGCCGATCTCTTTCGCGACAACGCGCTCTTCGAAGGCAACCTGCTGACCGGTGTCATCGACTTCTACTACGCCGCTGATGATGCCTATCTCTATGATCTCGCCATTACCCTGAACGCCTGGTGTTCGCAGCCGGACGGCGCGCTCGACGCCGAGCTCGCCCACTGTCTCTGGGAGGCCTACCAGCGGGAGCGGCCGCTTTCGAATGATGAGATCGCCTGCTGGCCCGCCGCCCTGCGCGGCGCGGCGCTGCGATTCTGGCTATCGCGCCTGCATGACTTCCACTTTCCCCGCCCCGGCGACCTGACGCATACCAAGGACCCCGAGGAATATCGCCGTATCCTGGTGGCGCGGCGCGAGATGGCCGAGTGGACGGACTTTCCGGGGGCGGAGGGACTGAGGGCGGCTTTGAAATAGGACCCTCTGAGAGATGACGCGCGAAACCGCTCAGTGCCCGGGCTGAAACTGAGGCCGCATTTTTTGAATATGCCTAGAACAACTCAAACGCCATGCGAATCGCCAGCAGATAGAGCAGCAGGGCAAACAGCCGTTTGAGATGTAGTACTGGCAGGCGGTGCGCCAGGCGCGCGCCAAGTGGGGCGGTCAGCATGCTGGCCAGCACCAGGCCAAGCAGGGCCGGCAGATAGACAAAGCCGATGCTGTAGTCTGGCAGGCCAGCGGTACCCAGGCCATTGAGCGCATAGCCAAGCGCGCCCGCCAGGGCAATCGGCAGGCCGATGGCCGCGCTGGTGCCGATTGCAACCGGCAAGGACACATTCGACCAGCTCAGAAAGGGCACCGAGAGCGTGCCGCCGCCGATACCGACCAGGCTCGACACCACGCCGATCACCAGGCCTGCCAGCGTCAGTCCCCATAAACCCGGCAACTGGCGCTCCGGCCGGGGACGAAAACCGAGCAGCATCTGGGTGGCGACATAGAACTCAAAGACAATGAAAAAAATCGCCAGCGGGCGGCTGTGCAGGTGGGCGGCGAGCGCGCTCCCGGCGAAGGTCCCGATCAAGACACCCGGGGTGACGCCTTTCAAGACCCGCCAGTTCACCGCCCCCCGCCGGTCATGGGCGCGCGCCGAGACGAAGCCGGTAAAGAGGATGCTGGCGAGCGAGGTACCAAGCGCCAGGTGCAGTATCTGCGCCTCGGGGAAGCCCTCGGCGGCAAAGATGAAGCTCAGTACCGGCACGATGACCAGCCCGCCACCGACGCCAAAGAGGCCGGCGAGCAGCCCCGCGAAGGCGCCGGCGGCAAGATAGAGCAGGATCATACCTTCCCCATGACTTGGATTTTCTTTGCACTATGCGCATGAAGGCATGATCATGCAAGTCCATGGGTTGTCTGGGCAGACAGACACCCGCTAATGACCCCGGGTAGCGGAGCTTGAATCTTACAGGCAAGACAGCGGAAGCCGCGACGCCTGAGGAAGGGTCGATTGCGGCACCCCGAGCAAGAGACCAGCTGAAGGGCTGGCTAATGGGGCAACTTCCCACGGAACTGCTATTCTTATCAAGATTCCATCCCGGTGCTTTTGACAGAGACCGCCATGAACACCGCCCTTCTCCTGGCAGATTGGTTGCTGGCAGACTCAAAATAGCGGGCAATGGCAATGATGCAATGGAAAAAAGGACTCATGCAGCCCGGCGTGCCGGCGGCACTGGGTGCAGCCATTTTGTTTGGTATCAGCACGCCCTTTGCCAAGTGGCTGCTGACCGGCATCGATCCCTGGCTGCTGGCAGGCTTGCTGTATCTGGGCTCCGGCCTGGGGCTCTTCCTGTACCGCCTGGTGCGCCAGGCCCCTGCGGCGAAACTGCCGCCCGGCGAGTGGCCCTGGCTGGCAGGCGCCATTCTGGCCGGCGGAGTGTTCGCGCCGGTGCTGCTGATGTTCGGGCTGACCGGCATGCCGGCTTCGGGCGCATCGCTGCTCCTGAATGCCGAGGGCGTGTTCACCGCCCTGCTCGCCTGGTTTGCCTTCCGCGAAAACTTTGACCGGCGCATTGCACTGGGCATGCTGGCCATTGTCGCGGGTGCTGTCGTGCTCAGTTGGCCTGGCGAGGCGCACTTCGCGGGGATCATGCCAACGCTCGCCGTGCTGGGCGCCTGCCTGGCCTGGGGCATCGACAACAATCTGACCCGCAAGGTATCACTCACCGATGCCACCTGGATTGCGGCCATCAAGGGCCTTTCGGCCGGCAGCGTAAACCTGACCTTGGCCTTTCTGCTGGGTGCGCACTGGCCGGCCCTGCCACAGATCTCAAGCGCGCTGCTGGTCGGCTGGCTCAGCTACGGCATCAGCCTGAGCCTGTTCGTACTGGGCCTGCGTCATCTCGGGACCGCCAGAACAGGCGCCTATTTCTCGGTGGCGCCCTTCGTCGGGGCGGCACTCGCCATCCCCTTGCTGGGAGAAACCCTGAGCGAACGCCTGCTGATCGCCGGCCTGTTGATGGCGCTGGGCGTCTGGCTGCACCTGACCGAGCAGCACAGCCATGCGCATATTCATGAGCCGATCGAGCACGAACACGAGCACGTCCATGATGTCCATCATCAGCACGCCCATGACGAGCCGGTGCCGCCCGACACCAGGCATCGTCACTGGCATCGCCATGAACCCCTCAGCCACGAGCACGCCCATTTCCCGGATGCGCACCATCGTCACCGGCACTGAGTCCGCTCAGGCCGCCGACTCCACCGGCCAGCCCGGCAGCTCGATCACATCCAGCCGCTGTTGCGCCAGGAAGCGGGACAGGATGGTATAGGTATCCAGATCGAAGGCCACGCCCTGGGCGGGCAGTTGCGCCAGCGCGTCGAGGCTTTCCGCGCTGCCGAGATAGCACCAGCGATCCAATAGATGCAGTTCTTCGCGGCCGGTCCTGGCATTGCGCTCGCGGATGGCCACAGGACCGGGATAGGGCCAGGTCCGCACCCGCAGCTTTTCGAGTTCAACGAGCAAGCGGGCCTGATGGTCGTGCAAGGCCTCTTCGCCGACACAGGCCCCCTGACAGCGCTTGATCTGATAGGCAAAGCAGGGGCCCTTGCCCTTCTCGAGCCCCAGAGTCTTGCGACACAGGCCCTGCTCGTCACAGAGCCGGCGCAGGAAGTCCTGAGCCTCGCGGGCACTCTTGAACAGGCCATAAAGATGCTCGGTGCGGCTGAAGTCGATCTCCCCGGCGCGCACCACCGCAGGCTTTGAGCCTGTTTCCGCCGGGTTCCAGTGCAGGGCGCAGAGAGCGCGCTTGTGGCGCAACTGGCGGTTGTGGATGGGCATCAGCTGCTTGATCAGCCGCGCCTCCTGCAGCAACGCCCCGAGCTCTCCGGCGGTCTCGATCCAGTCGACGCGCCGGATCTGCTGGGAGATGCGCAGGTCTTTGTTCAGCCGGTGATCCCCCGAGAAGTGCGCGCGCACCCGCGAACGCAGGTTGACGCTCTTGCCGACATAGAGCACGGCTTCGTTGTCGCCGTAGAAGAAATAGACACCGGGACGATCCGGCAGCGCTGCCAGGGCATCGGCGTCCAGCCCGGCCGGCAGGCTCGAATCCTTCAACAGATGCTCGATGGCATCCTGCAGGGCAGTGGGTTCCTGGCTGCGCACCAGATCCGCCAGGAAGTCCCGCACCACTTCGGCATCCCCGAGCGCCCGGTGGCGCCGGGCGCAATCTAGCCCATGCCGATTCATGATGGCGTCGAGATTGTGATGACGCTCCTGCGGGAAGAGCCGGCGCGAGAGCTTGACCGTGCAGAGCACCCGCGCCTGGAAACTGATGTTCAGGCGGCGGAATTCGTTCTTGAGGAAGGCGTAATCGAAGCGGGCGTTGTGCGCCACCAGTACGCGACCGGCCAGGCGCGCCTGCAGTTCTTCGGCAAGGTCCTCGAAGCTCGGGGCATCGGCCAGCATGGCATTGCTGATGCCGGTCAGCCCCTCGATGAAGGCGGGCACGGACTGTTGCGGGTTGACCAGACTCGACCAGGATTCTGTATGGCCATCGGGATCGATGGTGATCAGGCCGATTTCGGTGATGCGTTCGCGGGTGGGATTGGTGCCGGTGGTTTCCAGATCAAGGATGGCAAGCAACTGCTCGAACATGCGGGGATTTTTCCAGTGAAAATGGCCTCCCAGCCTGTTTTTTCATAAGCTTACCTGTCCGGCACGCTTCCTGCAAGCCAGCGCCAGAGCGTGCCGCTGGGCCGTTCCTCGCCGGTCAGGACATAGTTGAGCACATTCTCGTTGCGCGCAGTCCAGCTCAGGTGATCGGCGCTTTCCAGCACGCCGCAAAAGAGCAGCCGGTCGCCTGCCGCCAGCCGATGATCCTCGCCCGGCAGAAAGATTTCCTGATCCTGGCGGGCGATCATCAGGGCAAAGCAGGGCATCAGTTGCCGGCGGTCGCGCGGATCGGCATAGAGCGCGCCGAGCGGCACCGCTTGCCCCGCCTGCAGCGCTTTCCAGAGCGCGGGAGTCTCCCTGGCGTCGACCGTCATCACCCAGGTGTCGGGAATGGCATCCCCGGTCACGCCGGCGATGCGGCTGATCAGCACGTTGGCCCAGTCGTCGTCCTGGTGCCGCACCTCGCGCAGGAAGGCACTCAGGAGCGGATTGGTCAGCAAGGCCATGACCTTGCGGGCGATGATGCTGCCGGCCTGCATGATCAGATCCACATCGGCCGCCTGGAAGAGGGCATCATTCTGACGCTGGCGCTGACGCGCCACGATGAACAGGCCGGGATTCATCAGCCTGGCCGTCATCACGATCGAGAGATTGTCGGTGTCGTCGTCCGTACCAGCCACGATGGCCACGGCCTCATCGATGCGTGCCTCGCGCAGGGTAACGGTTTCGGTGCCGCGCCCGGTAATTGTGTCTGGCGGCGCCTCCATGGCCGCTGGGGCATGGTCCACGATCACGCTCTCGATGCCTTCAAAGTTCAGAAAGCGCTGCACCGCCTTGCCAAAGCGGCCATAACTGCACAGGATCCAGAGCCCTCGCGGGGCCGCCAGGGGTTCCTGCAAGGGCGTTCCCAGTGGGCTGGTCAGCCATTCAAACAGGGTGTAACGACCCGGCGAATGCAGGGCCATGCTCAGGCGGTCAGCGAAGCTTTCAAAGGGATTGATGATGTCATCGGTGCCAAAGGAGGCCATGTTGGCGGCAGCCGTCTGGCTTTCCGCCCGGCAGATCACCCGCAGGCCCGGACTGAGCAGCTTGCTGGTGATGGCCACCTTCAGATTCACCGCGTCCTGATTGGTGAGGGCGATCACGCCGGTGCAGTGCGGATGGGTCAGACCCGCGATCTGCAACGTGGAAGGGTCGGCGGCATCCGCACAGAGCCCCGGCACGCGCAGGCCGAGGTCGGCCATGCTCAGGGCGTCGATGCGCTCGGCGTCGATGTCCACCACCACTGCGCGCAGTCCATGCCCGGCCAACTCCTGCACGAGAAAACTGCCGGTATCGCCATAACCACAAACCAGATAAAACGGCTCACGCAGGGCCCGCACCTGACGCTCGAAGGCATTGCGACGCAGCACCCGGCGCAGGGCGGCATCCTGCATCAGGGTCAAAAGTGCGCCGATGCTATAGAGCCAGCCGATGACGGTCAGATAGATGGTAAGGCTGGTCCAGAGTCGCTGCGCGCCGGTGAAGGGATAGGGAATCTCGCCAAAGCCGATGGTCGAGGCCATATAGCTGACGAAATAAAAGGCATGCATGAAGTCCATGTGCCAGGGCCGGCCTTCGGCATCCTGACCGGGAATGAGCACAAAGCCCAGGATTGCGATCGCATAGGTCCCGATCAGTATGGCCAGCGGCCAGCGCATGCGCCGCAGCAGCAGAAAGATGGCATTCATGGCAGGGCTCGCTCAGCGCCGCATCATCAGGGTTTCTGCCATCAGAATCACCACCGAAACGAAATTGGCGAGCAGCGCCCCGCCCGACATCGACACGATGGCCACTGTCACCTGGGGCGTCAGGCCCACCCCGGTCCCATAGACCGCCACGCCCCAGATCACCGCCGCCGCGATCAGCTGCAGGTCCGCCACCAGGCTGGTGGCCAGCAGCACCGCACCGATATGGGTGCGGTCACCGAACTTCAGCACCGTGGCGATCAGGTTCACGACGATGGCGGCGAACAGTTCGAAACGGTCATGGTGGACGGGGTTGTCGATATCGCCCACGAAAAACCCGAAATTCAGGGTCAGAGCCAGCACGATGAAAAAGGCAAAGGTAATGCGTTCAAGATTCATGCGGATTCCATTCTGCTGCAGGGGCCGCGCCAATCAGCGCGGCATGAAGCGCCAGCGGGTGCTGACCACGGTCTCCACCGTGACCTCACCGGGGCTGATGGGTGTCTCCACTTTGGCCTGCTCGGCCATGGCCGCGCGAAATGGCACCGGCCCTGGCGAAGCCGGATTGGTCGAGAGCTCCAGCAACTCGCCAAGCCGGCCACCAGCGGCATCCGCCATGGCCTGCGCGTCACCCCGCGCCTGTACGATGGCCTGCGCCAGGGCAACTCGTCGGACATTGTCGAGCTGGCTGGCAGTGAACTCGACGCCACCGATGCGCGTCGCGCCTGCCGCCAGCGCGGCGTCCATGTAGGCACCAAGCCGCGCCAGCTCGCGGGTCTTCACCTTCAGGGTATTGGCGGCGTCGTAGCCGTCCATCCGGGACTGCTCGCGCTCGTAGCGAATCCGCGCCTGCACGGTATAGTCCTGGGTACTCAGGGCTGCCGCTGGCAGGCCGGCGCGCTGCAGGGCCTCGCGCACAGTCTGCATCTGTCGGGCATTGCTCGAAGCAGCCGCGGCCGCCGTGGTGGCATGCGTTTCGACGGCGATGGTCAGCGTCGCCTCGTCCGGCGCGACACTCGCCCGGCCGGTGCCGGATACCAGGATCTGCGGCTGTTCGACCTGAATGGGCATGGCCTGGGCCAGTCCCGGCATGAGCATGGACAGGCAGAGCAGTCCGGCCAGCCCCACAGGAATACCTGAACGATAAAAAGATCTCATCCTTCCGCCTTGCAATCGTGCATGAAAGAAACCACCTGAGGTCGGATTATAGCCCTGTTTCGGCCGGCTGCGCCTTGCGCCTTCCCGATCCGCTTCCTACACTGGACGTGCCCAGCAGGGATTCCCGGAGCAATGCGTGCACACACAGGACTGGCTGCCTCGAATGTTATCCGTATCAGCCCAGGCATTTGGGTCACCCGGACTCGCCCGGACCAGCACCAAGCCTGGGCAGTTGCGCAGCAGACGAGGATGGCTGGCCATCCTGTGCCTCGTCCTCTCAGGTGCGGCGGACATCGCCGGGGCGGCCAGCCTGCGCGTGCAGGCCGAGCGCCGGATCGGCAGCGAAGCCGCCCACATCGAGACGGAGATGCGCCTGCCCTATCCTTCCGGCCTGGTCTGCACGGTGATGACTGACTACGACCACATGGCCAGCTTCGTACCGGACCTATCCACGAGCCGGCTGCTCGAAAGCAGCCCGGAAAAGCGGGTCGTGGAATGGCGCGGCAATGCCGGCTTTCTGTTTTTCAAATTTCCCGTTACCGTGGTACTCGACATCGAACGCCGCGAGGATGGCATCCATGTGCAGTCCCGCTCGGGCAATCTCGCATATGAAGGCCTGACGAAATTTTCCCGTCTCGGCCAGCAGGTGCTTGTTACCCAGAATCTCCAGATCACCCCGACCTTCACGGTTCCCATGCTCATCGGGCCCTCACTGATTGCCCGCCAGATCCGCCGCCAGCTCGAAGGCCTGATCGTCGAGATGGACCGTCGCGCCGAACACTGGGATCCCCGCCAGACCGACGAATGGTGCCGCTTCAACCCTGACGCCCCCCAGCCGACAAAGCCCTCTGTCGCACCCTGACAATATCAAGTTTTGCTGATATGTGCCGTAACCTGCCTGTACGACCAGGATACCGGTCTGTCGCGTGCTTTGGCGGGCACAGCATTGGCCGTCTTCAACCATGAGCAAGGAGAAAGATATGTTTGGGAACTGGAATATCGGCAAGCGGCTCGGATTGGGCTTCGGGCTCCTGCTGGTCTTCATGGCCGCCATCGCGCTGGGCGCCCTGCAGCAGATGGCCTCGCTCAACCAGCAGATGGATGACCTGGCCAATCGCAACCTGCGCGGCGTGGTGCTCACCTCGGAGATGCTCGACGCCATTCACATCGTCTCGCGCGTCACCCGCAACCTCATCCTGCTTCAGGACCCGGCAGCACGCGAGGAACAGCAAAACACCTTGAAAGAAGCACGCGGCCAATATGACAAGGCTTATGCGGAGATGAGCCGGCTGGTCAGCTCACCCGAGAGCAAGGGCATCCTGGCGCGCATCGATGCTGCCCGCCAGCAGACCCGGGCGGTGAACAATCAGGTAGTCCAACTGGCGCTGGCCGGGCAGTCCCAGGAGGCCTTCAGCATACTGATGACGCAATCGCGCGCCAAGGAAAAGACCTGGCGCGAAGAGATCCGCAACTTCGGAAATCTGGAGGAAAAGCGCGCGCTGACGGCTTACAAGGCCGCTGAGCGTACCTATACCCGCATGCGCCTGATTCTGCTCGGCGCCACCGGCCTTGCCATCCTGCTCGGCTTTTTCATGGCGATAAAGATCACCCGCGGCATCACCGGCCCCCTGCACGAAATCGAGGCTGCCACAGGCCGCATTGCCAGCGGGGACCTGACCTGCAAGGTACGGGTGCAAAGCCGCGACGAGTTGGGCCGCATCGCCGACAGCTTCAACCGCATGAGCACGGAACTGCGCAAGATGATCGGCGGCATCCGCGGCTCCTCGGAGCAGGTGGCGGCCTCGGCCAGCCAGCTTTCGGCGGCTTCCCTGCAGCTCGATCATGATGCCGATGCCCAGAACCAGCAGACCGCCCAGGCCGCCACCGCCATGGAAGAAATGAGCGCGACAGTCACCGAGGTAGCGCGCAGCGCCGCTTCCGCCGCCCAGTTCGCGCGTGAGGCCAACGACACCGCCCAGCGCGGCGGCCAGGTGGTGCGCCAGACCGTGGATGGCATGCGTCAGATCTCCCAGTCCGTGGGCAGCAGCGCCGAGGTGGTCTCGGCCCTGGATCAGAGTTCGGCGGAGATCGGCAAGATCGTGTCGGTGATCGCCGACATCGCCGACCAGACCAATCTTTTGGCCTTGAATGCCGCCATCGAAGCGGCGCGCGCCGGCGAGCAGGGTCGCGGCTTTGCCGTGGTGGCCGATGAGGTCCGGAAGCTCGCCGAACGCACCGCCACGGCCACCGGTGAGATTGGTCGCATGATCGAGACCATCCGCCGCGACACCCAGCAGGCGGTGAACACCATGGGTGGGGCGCGTCAGGAGGTCGAGGACGGCATGCGCCTGGCCGGCCAGGCCGGGCAGTCGCTGCAGCAGATCCTTGAGGGCGCCCACCAGCTCTCGGACATGATCACCCAGATCGCCACTGCCTCCGAGGAACAAAGCGCGGTGGCCAGCGAGATTGCCGGCAATGTCGAGACCATCGCCAATCTCGCCACGCGCGGCAAGGCCAACATCTCGGAAAGCGCCCAGAGCGCGCAGAATCTCACCCGCGTTTCCGAGGAACTGCGCCAGACCGTGAACCGCTTCAAGGTCTGAGCTTGCATGAGTGCTGTCAGCCCGCCCTCGTGGCGGGCTTTTTTTATGTCGATAACGCGTGCTAGGCTGTGACAAATCCCGCTTACAAGAAGGAGAACGCCATGCCGCGCCGCCTGTTGCCTCTGTTGCTCACTGCCCTGCTGTGCGCCACCCTGCCAGCCGGCGCCGCGGCCGCCACCAGTCTCACCTGGTATGGCCACGCCGCCTTCAAGCTCGTCACGCCCCAGGGCCGGGTGCTGCTGATCGACCCCTGGATCAGCAATCCCGCCAACAAAAACGGCAAGCAGGATCTGGCCGCCATCGACAAGGCCGACCTCATCCTCGTTTCCCATGGGCATGCCGATCACGTGGGCGATGCCGCCGAAATTGCGAAAAGGACCGGCGCCAGGCTGGTATCCACCTTTGATCTGAGCAACGCCCTGGTCCAGTTCGCCGGCTTCCCGAAGGATCAGGCCGGCATGAGCACCGGAGGCAACTTCGGCGGCGAGATCAGTCTGCTGGATGGTGAGGTGAAGGTGGCCTTCATCCCGGCCGTGCACGGCTCCACAGTGACCGGCATGGACAAGATTCCCCATACCGGTGGCAATCCCGGCGGCTTTCTGATCAGCATCAAGAACGGCCCGACCATCTACCATACCGGTGATACCGACGTCTTTGGCGACATGCGCCTGGTGCCACAGTTCCACAAGGTGGACGTGATGCTCGCCTGTATCGGTGATCATTTCACCATGGGACCGCAGCGTGCCGCCGAGGCGGTGCGCCTGGTGCACCCCAAAGTGGTCATTCCCATGCACTACGGCACGTTCCCGGTGCTGACCGGCACCCCCGAGGCCTTCGGTCAGGCGCTCAAGGGCAGTGGGGCGAAGCTGCAGGTGATGCAGGTGGATCAGACCCTCAAATTTTAAGCACGATGGGCAGTGCGAGCCGGTGGGGCCGCTCACCCGCCGGCGCATTTGACTTGTAATCCTTGGAAAACATTGTTTTAATTTAACGCAAACCTCCGCACCGTATCCCTCTTCAGGAAATCATGACCAGCCCAGCGGACCACCTCATCCTGCGGCAGCGCTTTGCCGAAATTGCCCGCAGCGTCGTACTGGCGGAAGTGGCCGCCATCGAGGACTACCACTGGCCCCAAAAAAGCCTGCAGGCGCTGGCGGATTCCGGCCTCCTGCCGCTGGCCATTCCAAAGCGCTTTGGCGGCCTCGGGGCGGGCATGACCGGCATGGTCATTGCCGGCGAGGAACTCGGCCGCATCTCTCCCTCCGCTTCCCTGTGTTACTGCATGCACGTCGTCGGTTCCGCCGTGATTGCCGCCAAGCCGAGCGAGCTGCAGGTGGAGAAATACCTGCTGCCCATCGTGCAGGGCCGTCATCTGACCACACTGGCCTTGAGCGAGCCCGGTAGCGGCGGACACTTCTATGAGCCGGGCAGCCGCCTGGAGCGCGCGGGCGATCACTACCTGGTACATGGGGCAAAGAATTTTGTCACCAATGGCGGGCAGGCGGATTCCTACGTTATTTCGACCCTGAGCGAACAGGGCGAGGCGGCACCCGGCGTCTTCAACTGCCTGATGCTCGACCGCGACACTTCCGGTATGGAGTGGGAGGGATCCTGGCGGGGCCTGGGCATGCGCGGCAACTCCTCGATCAACCTGCATCTGGATGGTGCCCGAGTGCCTCTGGGCAACCTGCTGGGCGAGGCCGGGGACCAAAACTGGTACGTCTTCGAGGTGGTGGCCCCCTATTTCCTCATTGCTATGGCGGCCACCTACCTGGGCCTGGCGCAAGGCGCACTGGACCTTGCCATGGATCACCTGAAGCAGCGCCGCTATGCGCATAGCGGCCAGAGCTTGGCCGAAGACTCCATCATCCAGCATCGGCTGGGGGAACTCTGGATTGCCGTGCAGCAGGCCAGACTGCTCATTTTCCATGCGGCGGAACGCGGCGATCTGGGTAACCCGGACGCCTTGCCCTTCATTTTATCCGCCAAGGTGGCCGCGGCAGAGGTGGCCGTGCGCACCACCAATGAAGCGCTCACATTCACCGGCGGCAGTGGCTATCGCGACAACTCCCTGCTCTGGGCGCGCCTGCGGGATGCCCGGGCAGCCGATGTCATGGCGCCCTTGACCGACGTTCTGAAAACCTGGACCGGCCGTGCCCTGCTGGGCCAGCCGCTGTTGTCATAAGCACCATGGAAGATCAAGTATTCCCTGCCCTGCTCGTGACCTTGTTGGCGCTGGATCTACCCGCCGCGGACCAGGCGCGGATCACAGGCATCCTCGGAAATACAACGCGAATCCTGCAGCTCTCTAATTGGGATGATCTGCCTCAGGAGGAATCCGCCAGCATCGACATCGTAGCGCTGGCCCCGGAAGATCCGAACCACAGTGGCTGGCTGGCACAAACAATCCGCACCCGCTTTCCTCTGGCCCAACTGCTGTTTCTGGGTGATGCCGCGCAACTGAACCTGATTCGCCAGCAATTGATCCTGGCGGGCATCCCCAAGGCCCATTGGAGCTTGCTAAAACAGGAACGGGGAGAACAATGGGGGACCGTGCTGGCGGAAATCCATGAAAAGGCCATCCTGCGCCAAGCCGTCGAGGTATCACCACAGGCTGTGGATTCTGCTGTCGTCATGCGCTTGCAAAGCGCGCGCCCTGAGCAGGATGCGCAGTTCATGGCCAGTGCGCTCCGACACGCGCATGAGGCTATCCTGTTCCTGGACCTGAAAGGTCGCATCACCTTCTGCAATCAGGCTGCCGAGCGGCTTTACGGGCTCCGCCAGGATGACATGCTGGGGCGCCCAATACTGGAATGGATCGTCGAGCAGCAGCAGGAAGGCTTTATGCGGACCGTCGAGAGCGTGCGCAGTGAAGGCAGCGACCTGCGTTTCCAGGCTACGCACGTGAATTGTGATGGCGATCTCATCCCGGTCGAGCAATCTCTGGCGCCGGTACGTGATTGGCGCGGGCTGATCATGGGCATCACCAGCGTGGTCCATGACCAGCGCGAGCACATCGAACAGGAAAAACTCCGGATCGAGCAGGCTTCACAACAGCTTTTTATGGATAGGATGGAAAAGATGCAGGCCGAACTGGAGTGCCGCATCGATCAACGTACACGGGACCTGCAGGTCGCCAACGAGGAACTGGAAAGTTTCAGCTATTCCGTATCCCATGACCTGCGTGCGCCGTTGCGAGCCATTGAGGGCTTCAGCGCCATCCTGATGCAGGATTTCACAAGCCACCTGCCTGCAGAAGGCCAGATACTCCTTCAGCGCGTGCGTCAGGCCATCTATCGCATGAACCAGCTGGTAGATGACCTGCTCGGGCTGTCAATGGTCAGCCGCCACGAACTGCATGCGGAATCCGTCGACCTCAGCCAGATCTCAGCGCACATCGTTGGGCGCCTGGCGGCAGAAGCCCCCAAGCGCCAGGTGATCTGGCAGATTCAGCCCGAGGTCGAAGCCAAGGGTGACCCCCATCTACTGGAAATCCTGCTGGAAAACCTGCTGGGGAATGCCTGGAAATATACTCGCAAGGCGATGCAGGCGCGTATCGAGCTTGGCGTTATGATCGACCAGCCGGAGGGGGCGGTATATTTCGTGCGCGACAATGGTGCCGGCTTTGACATGCAATATGCGCACAAGCTTTTCACGCCCTTCCAGCGCCTGCACGGCGCCAATGAGTTCGAGGGCACTGGCATCGGTCTGGCCACGGTCGCCCGCATCGTCCGCCGCCATGGGGGCCGCGTCTGGGCCGAGAGCCAGCCGGGCCAGGGCAGCACCTTCTATTTCACGCTGGAAACCGAACCCCATCCACACCGCCGAGCCACCGATTGAGATGCCATTTTCATCTCAGTATTGATTATCGTTATCATCTAAATTATGCTGCGTGCCTGAAGGACCCCACGGTCCGTAATCGTCGCCAGCCAGCGGTCTCCCGCAAGCCAGCCAACAACAACTGGTATTTCGGGAGAAAAACATGCACAAGCAGCCGCTGTTCCTGGCCCTCATGGCCGCCCTGTCCCAAGCCGTCGAACCCGCACGTGCCGAAGATGCCGCAGAGAGCACCGCCCTGCCGGAAGTGGTGGTGAAGTCCGCCGCCGAGCAGGAGGAATTCCGCGCCGGCACCATATCCTCCGGCAGCAAGTTCGAGGCCGACCCGCGCGACGTGCCGCAAGCGGTCAGTGTCGTCAACAACCAGCTGATCGAATCCCAGAGCAGCTTCAGCCTGCGCGACGCCCTGAAGAACGTGGCAGGCCTCACGGTTGCCGCCGGCGAGGGTGGGCGCACCGGCGACTCCATCACCCTGCGCGGCTTCGCCGCCAATTCCGACAACTACCTCGATGGCGTCAAGGACATGGGCCAGTATGTGCGCGACACCTTTTTCATCGAGCAGGTGGAGGTCCTGAAGGGGCCCTCCTCGATGCTGTTCGGCCGCGGTTCCACGGGCGGAGTCATCAACCAGATCAGCCGCAAGCCCCGGCGCGCCGACGCGCCCGCCTTCCTGGAAACCGAGGCGAGCTACGGCTCCTTTGATTTCAAGCGCCTGAGCATGGATGCCGGCGGCCCGCTGACTGATGGCGTGCAGGCGCGGGTCAGTGCGGTGATGCAGGATGCCGGTTCCTTTCGCAACTTCAACTTTACCGATCGCCAGGGCATTGCGCCCTCGCTCGCCTTCGATCTCGGCGCGCGTACCCGCCTGACCCTGCAGGGCCTGCTGCAGGAGGAAGACAGCGTCTTCGATTACGGCGTGCCGATGTACCGGGGCCGGCCGGCGGACGTGCCGGTGGAACAGTTCTACGGCTATACCGACGACCGTCTGCAGAAATATGAGACCCGCATCGGCACCGCCATCCTCTCCCACAAGTTCTCCGACAGCTTTTCGCTGCGCAACACCCTGCGCCTCGGCGACTACTCCCGCCTGTACCGTACCCATCTCTTCGGCGCGGTGAACGAGACCGACCCGGCCAATCCGACCGTGGGCCGCAGCCAGGCACTGCGGCGCGGCAGCCAGGAGAGCCTGATCAACACCACCGATTTCCAGCTCAAGGCGCCTCTGGGCAAGCTGCCCAATACGCTGGTGTTTGGCGTGGAAGCCGGCAGGGAAGATTTCAGCTATCGCGCCAGTGATTCCAGCGGCACCAGCCCGATCTCGATTTTCAACCCGCAGCTGACGCCAAGCGTGGGCGCCGGCCGGGCGAATGATTTCGCGGGCGCGAAGGGCCGGGATGTGGAGACGACCACCCTGGGCGCCTATGTGATGGACCAGCTGGAATTCGTGCCTGGCTGGAAGGCCGTGGCGGGCATCCGCTATGACAGCTTCAAGGCGGAACAGGACGACGTCAGCAACGATGCCAACGATCGCAGCCGCACGGACCGCATGTGGAGCCCCCGGCTCGGGCTGATCTGGCAACCGGGCGATACCCAATCCTATTACCTGAGCTATGGCGAATCCTTCAATCCCTCGGCGGAAGGCTACTCGCTCTCGGCCACATCCCAGCCGCTGGACCCGGAGGAGAACCGCAACTTTGAAATCGGCGCCAAGCTCGACTTCCTCGACGGCAGGCTCGGGCTCGATACCGCCCTGTTCCGGCTGGAGAAGAACAAGGCCCGCACGAACACCGATGACCCGACCGTCCAGGTACTGGCCGGCCAGCAGCATACCAATGGCTTTGAGCTGGAGCTTACCGGGCGGCCCACGACGCGCTGGAATCTGCGGCTTGCCTATGCCTTCCTCGACGCCAGGGTGGACGAGTCCAACAACACGGCGGTCGGTAGCGTGAGTGATGTCAGCCAGCCGCTGGAAGGCAAGGTGCCGGTCAATGTGCCCAAGCATAGCGGGGCGCTCTGGAGCGTGTTCCAGGCGACGCCGCACTGGTCCCTGGGCGGCGGCGTATTCTTCGCATCCTCGCGCTATACCGACAGCGTCAACGAGGTGAAGCTGCCCGGCTATGCCCGCTGGGATGCGGTACTGAGCTATACCCAGCCCAGATGGGCCTTGCAGTTGAACGCCTACAACCTGTTCGACACGGTCTACTATGAGTCCGGCCAGGTCCGCTCGGCCCTGCCGGGTACCCCGCGCTCGGTGTTGGGCACCCTGCGCCTGGCATTCTGAGCATCGACATCGAGAATGAACCATGAAAATCGAAGCAATCCCGCGGATCGACACCGGAAAGCGTCAGGAAACGGGTTATCTCTTTATGCCCAAGGCCTGGCGCCGGGGCCGCTTTCTGGTCTGGCTGCGCCGCACCCACGCCTGGCTGGGCCTCTGGGGCGCGGCCCTGGGCCTGCTCTTTGGCCTGAGCGGCTTTCTGCTCAACCACCGCCAGGAGATGAAGATCCCGGCCGCGCAGCAAAGTGAAATCCGGCAAAGCATCAGCCCGCCGGCCGGTGCCCTGAAAAACCCCAAGGCGCTGGAAGCCTGGGCCAGGGAGACCTTCGAGATGCAGGATGCCCGCGGACGCAGCATGAAAAAGCCGGCAGCACCGGCGCCCTGGGGCAATGGCAGCGTCATCCAGCCCGCGCACTGGCAGGTCAATCTCAACAGCCTGAATCAGTCCGTGTCCGTGGATTACTGGCAGGGCAACCGCATGGTGGCCGTGGAAGTGCGCAAGCCCAATCTCT
Source organism: Thermithiobacillus plumbiphilus (assembly GCF_038070005.1). Taxonomy (NCBI): domain Bacteria; kingdom Pseudomonadati; phylum Pseudomonadota; class Acidithiobacillia; order Acidithiobacillales; family Thermithiobacillaceae; genus Thermithiobacillus; species Thermithiobacillus plumbiphilus. The sequence continues at coordinate 39,069 of NZ_JBBPCO010000006.1, forward strand.
GGGCCACACTCACCAGGCTCCACAAGGGCGCGGGCATGCCGGCGGCCTGGGTGCTCTTCGCTGACACCCTGGCCGGCGCCCTGATGATGCTGGCCCTGACCGGCACCCTGCTGTGGAGCCGCCTGCACGGGCCGCGGCTGCTGGCGCTGGGCCTGGTGGGGGGCTGCCTGACGCTGGGGCTCGTCATCGTCAGCGGGGCGCTCTGATGCTGCTGGAAGTCAATCAGGTGCTGGATGCCGCCGAACTGGCCATGATCCGTCAGAAGCTCGCCGAGGCCGAATTCGACGACGGGCGCATCACCGCGGGTTATCAGTCGGCCCAGGTCAAGCGCAATCGTCAGCTTGCCGAGACCCACCCATTGGCCCGGGAGATCGCCGAATATATCGCCCAGACCGTGCAGCGTCATCCGCTCTTCATCACCGGAGCCCTGCCTCGGCGCATCTTCCCGCCGCTGATCAACCGCTATGAGGCGGGCATGGATTTTGGATTGCACGTGGACAATGCCCTGCGTGGCCGCAGCGAGCCACTGCGCACCGATGTGTCCTGCACGCTGTTTCTGTCGGAACCGGGCGAATACGCGGGCGGCGAGTTGGTGGTCGAGGACACCTATGGTAGCCATGCGGTGAAGCTCGCCGCGGGTGATATGGTGCTCTACCCGGCCAGCAGTCTGCACCGGGTCACGCCGGTGACGCGCGGCGTGCGGCTGGCCGCGTTTTTCTGGGTGGAGTCCCTGATCCGCGACGACAGCCGGCGCAATCTGCTGTTGAACCTCGATGTCGCCATCCAGAGCCTCACCCGCAAGCAGCCGGATGCCCCGGAGCTGGTGCAGCTCACGGCCTGCTATCACAACCTGCTGCGGATGTGGGCGGAGACCTGAGGGCTGAGACCGGCTTCAGGTGCCTGCAGCGAGGCTCGATCCAGTCCCAGCGTTTGTCTTTGACGAATGCAAAACGTTTGACGCCCTTGCAAATGTCCCGCCCAATGGCACGACGCGCTTTCTGCTGACAGCATATTTTGCTATCATTTGGCACATGAACAGTACGCATCGCAAAACGCTTGAAGCCCTTTTTGCCAACCCGGTCAATGGCAACATCGAATGGCGTCGGGTCGAAGCGCTGTTCCGGGCTTTGGACTGCCGGATCATCGAGGGCGCGGGCTCATCCATCACGGTCGAACGTGATGGCGTGCGGGCTTATTTTCACCGCCCGCATCCGCAGAAGGAGGCGCTCAAATATCGGGTGCGCGATGCGCGGGAATTCCTGGAGAAAATTGGAGAGACGCCATGAACAACATGAGCTATCGAGGCTACACAGCGCGGGTCGAAGTAGACACGGACGACGAAATCCTGGTCGGGCGCGTGCTGGGCCTGCGCGATGTCATCGGTTTCCATGGCCGCAATGTTGAGGAACTGCGCCAAGCCTTCCACGAAGCCGTCGATAATTATCTGGCGGCCTGCGAACAGCTTGGGCAGGCGCCGGAGCGCCCCGCCTCCGGCCGGGTGATGCTGCGCATTCCGCCGGAGGTGCATGCCTCGGCACTGATCGCCGCTCAGGCTGCCGGCAAAAGCCTCAATCAGTGGGCAGCCGATGTCCTGCAAAAGGCGTCGCGGGGCTAGTGCCCGCCTGAGGGCGCTCCCCCACTCCGGCGAAGCACTGAAAGCCTTCATGGCCTCGCCGTCGCAGAACAGGAACACTCAGGCGGCAGTCTGCTCCCAGTTCTCATGGGCCACGCGCCGGTAGACCCGGCCATCGTCGCCGATCCGGAACAGGTGCAACCAGCCATTGTCCACCAACTGGCGCACCAGTTCGTGGCGGGCGATGACATCGTCCATGGCGTCTTCGGGGGCCTCGATGAATACGCTCAGGCGCAGCGGCTCATGCACCCAGCCCTTGCCGTCGTGCAGCGACTGCAGCGGCAGGCCGATGCGCAGGTCGCCGCCATTGCCTTCCAGCACCCCGATCGCACCCCCCACCACGTTGTGCAGCACCTTGTTGCCGCTGCCAAAACGCTGATTGTCCACCACCGAACCGTAGTACTGCATGTTGATCCAGTTGGCTACCACCATGGGTGCAGTCATGATCAGCTCAAGGATCTTGAACTCCTGGTCCTTGCGCCACTGGTACTCGTGCAGGAAGGCGCGGCCCTCCAGATCGGCCCCGAGGCTGCGGTCCCTGGGCGCGGCGATGAAGGCGGCATTCTTGGCCAGGGCCCACTCCGGACGCACCTGGGACCAGTCGCGGCTGCGTCGGCGCAGGTCGGCCTCCAGGTCCTGACCTGGCAGCCCGGCGATGCCCATGCAGCTGGCGCGCTGCATGCGGGTCAGATCCCCGGCCTGGTCCAGCCACTGGCGCAGTCTGGATAGATCCGGCGCGAGTTCCTTCGGCAGCGCGTCGGTATCGAACAGGCGCAGCTCGTCCGTGGTGGTGTCGTGCAACCCGGCCAGGAACCAGGTGTCATTGGGGATGACGATGCCCCGATCACGCAGGCCGCGGCGCACCTGTGGCTGATTGAGCAGCGCGGCGACGATGCGGGCGCTGGCTTCGCCCGTCTGGCCGGCGCAGGCGCCGCAGTCCAGGCTGCTGGCGTGCGGGTTGTTGACCGTGCTGCTGCCATGCCCGACCAGCAGCACCAGGCGCGCGAAGTTATCGGTCAGGGACATGCTGCGCAGGATGCGTTCGGCATTGTCCACCCAGTCGGATTCCGGGATACCGGAATCAGCGTGATGCGGGCAGCACTGATCCTGCGGCACTGGCGCGAGACTGGGGGCGAGCCGGTCGATCGTGGCATCATCCAGGCCCTGTCTGGCGGGATCGGGGACCGGACGGGTCCAGCCAAAGCTGTCGGTGAGCAGCTTGGGGGCATACATCAGCCCGGCGGCCTCGACAAAGGAGAAGCAGGAGGAGGCCGAAAGCTTGAAGCCCTTCCAGATCTTGCTCAGTCCCAGGCGCTCACGCCGCTTGTCCAGCACTTGCGCGTTCTGCGCCGCATCACCATCCTTCACCCGCTCGTACACGCGATAGGCTGGGTTGAAGATCACCGGGACGTGGGAACGCCCGGCACTGGCGCCCAGCGGTACGTATTCGATGGAGATGCCGAAGAAGCCGGCGAAGCCGATCGTCTGGGCGGCCGGGGCCACGGTCTCCAGGGAACGCCGGAACACTTCCGAGCGCACGTCGATGCAGAAGGCCGCCTGTACCGCCGGGCGCACGGCGGCTTGGGCGCTCGGACCAGTGCGCAAACCGGCGATGACCTCGCGCTGAAAGCCGATCTCCATGGCATTGAGCAGAATGCGGTCGATCTCCGCCGCAGCCTGGCGCTTGGCGGAAGGCGGGCGCATGCTGGCGGCCAGCATCTCGCGCCAGCGCGCCACCAGGGCGGCGGTGGCCTTTTCGTTGTACAGCAGCACGTCCCACATTACGCGGATGGCCAGCAGATCGACGATGGCATCATCCTGCCGTCCGGCGAGCTCCGCCTGCCAGCGCAGATAGCGGGCCCAGGCCGCCCAGCCGCCGATGCTCAGCAGCGAGGCGTGCAGGTAACGCTCCACCGCCTCGTCAGGAATGCCCAGCTCCGTCAGCGCCCAGGCAATCGCGGCACGCGGCTGTTCGGGCAGCCGGGCGACACTGCCCCGGAAGTCCCCCAGGCCCATCATGGCCGGGCTCAGGTCGATCGACGCGGCCTTGCGCCAGGAGGTGTACAGCGACTCGTCCCGCCAGGGCATGTGCACGAGCGACTGGCCCAGGTCGAAGTAGGACGCGCAGTGCAGGCTGATGCGCTCGGTGACGAAGCTCGTCCACATGCCGCCTTCCACGCGCTCGAGGATGTCGCTGACCGAGGCCATGCCGATCTTCGGCGTCGGCGCTTGCGTGGCCAGGGCGCGCTCCACAGCCGCCATATTCAGCCGGCTGCCGCAGCGGGCAATGGCCTGCTCCAGGTCCTCGCGGCTGATGCGTCCGGACGCCAGCTGTTCGCGGTAGTAGGCCCAGGGCATGTAGAGACTGGTATCGACCAGGCGGGCCAGGGTGTCGGAGGCATCCTGGAAGCTCAGGTCGCGCAGGCCAAAGAACGGGTTGACGGCGACGAAGTGCTTCAAGGGCCAGAGCGGCGCGATGCGTGCGCAGGCCGCATCGATGCGCTGGTCCAGCGTGGCGGCATCCAGATCCATCGGGCCACTTGCCTGTCCGGCCGCCCGGCTTGCGTCCCGGCTCCGGGCAAGGGCTTCATTGCGCGTCTCGCCGTCGGCTTCTCTCAGAACAATGGTGTCGGCAAGATTCATGATCAGGCTCCTCTGGATTCCGTGGTCTGCGCCGGGCTGGGCCAGACGCGCTGCAGGATTCGGGTCAGATAGACATCGATATACAGGCCGTTGTACAGATGCACGTACAGGGCTTCGCTGGCGGCAGAGCGCCCTGGGGCGCGGAACAACTGCTGGGTCAGCAGCAAGCCCAGAAATGCCACGATGGTCAGGCCGATGATGACCAGTTGCGCCGTGCTCGCGGGATCGCGCAGGGGCAGCACGCTGTCGCGGATGGCCACATCAAACAGCGCATGCAGCCCGAAGTAGGCGGTGCTGACGACGGCACTGAGGCCCAGGGCGCGCAGCAGGAAGGCGGCATTGCCCATCTCGCCGGCCTGCAGCAGCAACTGGCTCAGGGCGATGGCGACGATGGCGCCGGTGGCGATCAGGGCCGGCTGCTCCTGTACCGTGATGCCGAATGCCGTGGCCACGCCCAGAGTCATCACGCCTGCAATCAGCAGGGCCAGCATCAGGCGGCCGGGCTGGAGCCGCTTGGCGCCATGGTAGGCCAGCGCGGGGGCGCGGAAGCTGTCCACCCCGCTGCCGGAGGACAGGAAGGCGTGCGCCTTGTAGAACGAATGCGCCACCAGGTGCAGCATGGCCAGGCTGTACAATCCAAGGCCACACTCAAGCAGCATGAAACCCATCTGCGCCGTGGTGGACCAGGAGAGCGAGGCCTTGATGCTGGTCTGTGTCAGCATGACCAGGGAGGCGAGCGTCAGCGTGACCAGACCAATCAGCGCCAGCAGGGCCAGGGCGGTTCCCGCGTGGGACATGATCGGGCTCATGCGGATGATGAGAAAGGCGCCGCCGTTGACGATGCCCGCATGCAGGAGCGCGGAGACCGGGGTGGGCGCCTCCATGACCTGCAACAGCCAGCCGTGGAAGGGAAACTGCGCCGACTTGAGCCCCGCGCTCGACACGATCAGGAGTGCCGCCCATTGCAGGGACTGGGGCAACGGGCCGTCCTGAGCGGCCATGATGCGGAAGATGTCGGCAAACTCCAGGGTGTGGAGCGTCGAGCCGATCAGAAAGGTCGCCAGCAGCAGGCACGCGTCCCCGATACGGCTGGCGACGAACTTCTTGTGGGCCGCGAGCACGGCGGCCGGGCGCTCGCGATAGAATATCAGCAACTCGTGCAGGCAGAGGCTGGTCGCTATCCAGGCCAGCGAGAACATGAGCAGGTTGCTGGACACGATCAGGGTCAGGATGGACGCGAGCGTCAGGCTCAGCCACTTGTGAAAGCGGCCCTGATTGCGGTCACCATCGAGGTAGTTGCGGGCATAGCGCGAGACCACGACGCCCACGAAGGACACCAGCAGCAGCATGATCACCGTCACCCCATTGACGTAGCTGCCGAGGGAGAAGGCGCCGATCCCGCCGGGCAGGGGGATTGAGTACAGGGTCCAGACGCGCGTGCTGTCGAACATGTGCGCCACTGCGGCGAGCAGGGCGCTGGCAAAGGCCAGCCAGGCAGCACCCATGTTCAGGCGCGCCATCAGCTGCGGACGCGCGTTGGCCCATGCGGTCGGCATCAGCCCGACGGCCCAGAGCAGCAGGGGCGCCAGCAGGGCGATGGCGGGGGTGAAAGAGAGTGATGTTGATGGCATGGTCCGACTCCTTGTGGCGTTGCAATCAACCAGGGTTGAGATCAATGCCGCAGAGTCTAGGAAATGTCTACCAGAGATAAAAATGAATTGTTCGACTGAAAATGATAGCCTCAAGGCTATGCATATAGGGAGAAAGCCCGATGAAGCGCATCAGCCTGCGTCAGTTGCGCACCTTCGAAGCCGTGGCCCGTTTGAAGAGCTTTTCGCGGGCCGCCGAGGAAATGCACGTCACCCAGCCGACGGTCTCCAAGCAGATCCGGCTGCTCCACGAAGAAGTGGGGCTGCCGCTGCTGGAGCAGATCGGCAAGAAGATCTTCCTGACCGAGGCGGGCGAGGAACTCTATGCCACCTGCGCCGGCTGGCTGGAGACCTGGGGCCGCTTCGAGCAGAAGATCGCGGATTTGAAGGGCGTGAAGCAGGGCCGGCTGAGGATTGCGGCCGTCACCACCACCAAGTTCTTCATGCCGCGGATTCTCGGACCCTTTTGCGCGCAGTTTCCGGGCATCGACATCGCCCTGGAAGTGGTCAATCGGGATCGGGTGCTGGAGCGGCTTGGGCGCAATCAGGATGACCTTTATATCATGGGGGTGCCGCCGGAGACGCTCGACATCGAATGCGAGCCCTTCATGGAGAATCCGCTGGTGGTGCTGGCGCCGAAGTCCCATCCTCTGGCGCAACGGAAAGACATCCCCCTCGCCGAGCTGGGCAATGTGCCCTTCATCGTGCGGGAACACGGATCGGGCACGCGCCTGACCGTGGAACGCGTCTTTGAAGCGCAGAAAGTGCCGCTCAACATCCGCATGGAGCTTGGCAGCAATGAGGCAATCAAGCAGGCGGTTGCCGGCGGCCTTGGACTGGCCGTGCTGTCCCAGAGCACGCTCAGCCTGGATCCCCAACATGAAGAAGTGGTCGCCCTCGACGTCCAGGGCTTCCCGATCCGGCGTTACTGGTACGTGGTGCGCCCACGCGGCAAGCAGCTATCGGTGGTGGCGCAGACCTTTCTTGATTTCCTGCGCGCGCACGTGCAACTGCTGGAGCCACGGCACTGATTTCCACTTGCGCTAGCGCAAGGTCACCAGTTCCTCGGCGCTGGTCGGGTGGATCGCCAGGGTGTCGTCAAAGTCCCGCTTGGTGGCGCCCATCTGCATGGCGACGGCAAAGCCCTGCAGCATCTCGTCAGCCCCCTCGCCGATGATGTGGCAGCCCACCACCAACTCGTCGGGCCCGGCGGTGATGAGCTTCATGGCGGTCTTGCCCGGATGCGGGGCGAGCGCGTCCACCAGGGGCGTGAAGCGGGCCTGATAGACCTTGACGTCCTCATGACGGTGACGCGCCTGCGCCTCCGACAGGCCCACCGTGCCGATCGGTGGATGGCTGAAGACCACCGTGGGCACCAGATCGATCTGCAGACAGCGATCCGGCTGGCCGCCGAACAAGCGATCTGCCAGGCGCCGGCCGGCGGCAATGGCGACCGGGGTCAGGGCCGGGGCGGCGGTGACGTCGCCCACGGCATAGACGCCAGGAGCCCCGGTACTCTGGAAGGCATCGACATGGATGTGCCCCTGCGGGCTCAATGCCAATCCGGCATTTTCGACAGCAAGCCCCTGGGTATTGGGGCGCCGGCCCACCGCCCAGATCAAATGGTCGAAATGCGCCAGCTTCCTGCCATCCGCAAGCGTCAGGCTCAGGCCATCCGCCTGGCGTTCCACGGCGGCGGTCTGGGCCCGCGTGATGACGTCGATGCCCTCGGCACGCATGGCGATCATCAGTTCATCGCCGAGCATGGCGTCGAAGCCGCTCAGCACGCGCTCGCCACGCAGCAGTAATGTCACCTCGCTGCCCAGTGCCCGCAGCACACCGGCGAGTTCGACGGCGATATAACCACTGCCGGCCACCACCACGCGCCGCGGCTGTTCGGTCAGTGCAAAGAAGCCGTCGGAATCGATGCCAAGTTCAGCACCCGGAACGTCCGGGCGCACGGGATGGCTGCCGGTGGCAATCAGGACATGGGTGCCGCTGATGTGTTCACCATTGACCTCCACAGTGCGGGCATCGACGAAACGGGCATAGCCCTCGACGCGCTCGACACCATTACTGTCGAGCTTGCCGGCATAGATACCGTTGAGCCGGCGGATATAGGCCTCGCGGGCGCTGACCAGCGCGGTCCAGTCGACCCGGTTGCCACCGACATGGGTGCCACTGGCCCAGGCCTGGGATAAACGATGCTGCAGGTGGGCGGCATTCCACATGATCTTTTTCGGCACGCAGCCGACGTTCACGCAGGTGCCGCCCAGGCGACCGCCCTCGATCAGCACTACCCCGACGCCGTAACTGGCGGCGCGATTGGCGGCGGCAATGCCGCCGCTGCCGCCGCCGATGACCACAAAGTCATAGTGTCTGCTCATGTCTGCTCTCCAGGCCAGGTGCAGCCGGCCTTTGCTCAGCCCTGCCGGGCGAAGTACTGCTCCAGATCGTCCGACCCGCCGATGTAACGCCCGCCGATGTAGATCTGCGGCACGGTGGATTTCCCGGTCGCGGCACGCACGGCACGGCTGGAGACATCGCGCCCGACCACGGCCTCTTCATAGTTCATGCCGCGCTGTTCGAGCAGGGTCTTGGCGCGGGCGCAGTGCGGGCAGCCGGCCTTCGAGAACAGGAAGACGAACTCGGGCTTTTTCGCCCGCGGGTTGATGTAGTCGAGCATGGTATCGGCGTCCGAGACCTCGAAGGGGTCGCCGGCCACAAAGGGCTCGATGAACATCTTCTCGACCACGCCATCTTTCACCAGCATCGAGTAGCGCCAGGAGCGATCGCCGAAACCGAGATCCGACTTGTCCACCAGCATGCCCATGCCGGCCGTGAAGTCCCCGTTGCCATCGGGCAGGAAGGTGACATTCTCGGCCTTCTGATCCTTCTGCCACTCATTCATGACGAAGGTATCGTTGACCGACACGCAGATGATCTCGTCCACGCCATTGTCCCAGAATGCCGGGGCGAGCTCGTTGAAGCGCGGGACATGGCTCGATGAGCAGGTCGGGGTGAAGGCGCCAGGCAGGCCGAACACCACCACCGTGCGGCCATTGAAGATCTCGTCGGTGCTGCGGTCCACCCACTCGTTGTTCTCGCGGATATGAAAAATAACGTCCGGTACGCGCTGTCCTTCATGGCTTTGCAACATGCTGATTCTCCTTGCGGGTATGGGGCCGGGCTGGCCCGATGGAGTAATCCTACGGGATCTGGCCTGATAGGTGAAATTGATAATTCAAAATGGCATCATAGGGTGAGACTATTTCGAAAGGAGGGCAGATGACCCTGACGGAACTTCGTTATATCGTAGCCCTGGCACGGGAACGGCACTTCGGACGCGCGGCGGAGGCCAGCTTCGTCAGCCAGCCCACCCTGAGCGTGGCCATCAGGAAGCTGGAGGACGAACTGGGGGTTTCGATGTTCGAACGCCGGCCCAATGAGGTGGCGCTCACGCCCATTGGCGAGCGGATCGTGGCGCAGGCGGTGCGGGTGCTGGAGGAGGTGCGCGTTCTCAAGGAGCTGGCCCGCGACGGCGAGGACCCGCTGGCAGCCCCGCTGCGTCTGGGCGCGATCTATACCATCGGGCCCTATCTCTTTCCGACCCTGATCCCGGCATTGAGAGGACTGGCGCCGCAGATGCCGCTGCTGGTGGAGGAAAACCTCACGGTGGTGCTGGCGGAACGGCTCAAGCAGGGACAGCTCGACGCCATCATCGTCTCCGAGCCCTTTCAGGAGCCCGGCATCATCACCTTGGCACTGTATGACGAGCCTTTCGTGGTGGCCCTGCCGCCGGAACATCCCTGGACAGCGCAAGCCACTATCGCGTCCGAGCGTCTGGCCGAGGAAACGGCCTTGCTGCTCAGTACCGGCAACTGCTTTCGGGATCAGGTATTGAAGGCCTGCCCGGATCTGAACCGCGGCGGCAGCGGCGAACTGCAAAGGACGCTTGAGGGCAGTTCGCTGGAAACCATTCGCTACATGGTGGCCACCGGCGTCGGCATCACGGTGCTGCCCTGCAGCGCCGCCCAGCGCACTGGGCAGGGCGAGATGGTCACGACCCGACCCTTTGCCGCGCCCCTCCCCAAACGCCGCATCGTACTCGCCTGGCGCAGCCAGTTCCCGCGCCAGCAGGCCATCGAAATCCTGCAGAAGGCCATCCGCGCCTGCCCGCTGGACTGCGTGGACTGGGTGGGGGCGTGAGAATGCTCGTTTTCTGAGATAAACGCCTGCTATATTGGAATAAAAGATAACAACCGGAGGCCGCCATGGACCCTATCACTGCGCAGGCAACGCGTATTTTCCTGGAGAAGGTCAGGACACGCTATTCCGTGGCCGGGGCCTTTCTGTTTGGCAGCAGGGCGCGAGGCGACTTCCGACCGGATAGCGATCTGGATATTGCCGTGCTCTTGCAGGGAGCGCGTACATCTCGAGTGGATGCAGCGCTGGAGATGGCCGATCTTGCTTTCGATGTGCTGATGGATACCGGCATTCTGATCGAGGCCTTCCCACTCTGGGAAACAGAATGGGAGCATCCCGAACAGTTCAACAATCCCGCCTTGATCGAGAACATCCGCCGGGAAGGCCTCCGCCTGTGAGCCCACAAACCTACATGGCCAAAGCGGCTCGCGCCCTGATCTCTGCAAGAATCCTGCTGGATAGCGGGGATACCGACGCCTCCTGGCAGATTACACCGGCGAAGATGTCTCGCCTGAAAAAGCCCGCCGAAGCGGGCTTTTTAAGGTGATCCGCTACTCCGCGTGTATGCCCGTGTTCTGGCGCACGTAAAGCTCATCCCACATCTCCTCAGCGCGCTTGTCGCGGTACAGCAGCGAACCGATGAATGCGGCGAGAAAGCCGAGCGGAATCGAGACGATGCCCGGATTCTTCAGCTCGAATAAGGGCTTTTCCAATCCCATCAGGCTGCTGCGCTTATCGCCGACCTTGGCGATATCCTCCTCCGCCTTTTTCACATCGGCATCCAGCCTGGCCAGATCAGCCTGCGCCTTCGCAGCAGCAGCGGGATCGGCGAGCTGGGCCTGCAGGGCGGCGCGCCTGGCGGGCGCCTCGGCCACCACCTTCTCGGCATCGGCCTTGACCTTGAGCGGATAGGTCATGTTCGGCGAGACCAGCACCAGCACGATGGCAGCAGTAGCACCCACCAGCATGCCGGCGATCACGCCACCGGTATTGAAGCGCTTCCAGTGCAGGGTCAGCAGCAGCACCGGCAGATTGGCCGAGGCCGCCACGGCAAAGGCCAGGCCCACCAGATGCGCGACGTTCTGACCCTTGGCAGCGATGCCGATGACGATGGCGAGAATGCCGACCAGCACGGTGGCCACGCGCGCGGCCCTGACTTGCTCCTTGGCGCTGGCGTGCTCGCCCTTGATCACACCTACGTAAAGATCATGCGCCATGGCCGAGGCTGCCGCCAGCACCAGGCCCGCGACCACCGCGACGATGGTGGCGAAGGCCACCGCCGCGACGAAGGCCAGGAAGAAGTTGCCAAGCATGGACTCCGGCCCGCCACCGACATACTGGGCGAGCAGCGGGGCTGCCATGTTGCCGCCCTTGTCGATGCCGATGATGGCCGCAGGCCCGACGTTCAGCGCCGCACCAAGGCCCAGGAACAGCGTCATGACATAGAAGCCGCCGATGAGGATCATGGCCCAGATCACCGAGGTCCGCGCCGCCCGGGCGGTGGGCACGGTGTAAAAGCGCATCAGGATATGCGGCAGGCCGGCGGTGCCGAACACCAGCGCCATTCCGAGCGATAGCTGGTCGATGGGATTCTTGAGGAAGAGGCCCGGCTCCAGGAAGCGCTGCCCCAGTTCCTCCGGGCTCATGCCCGCCGCCTTGTCGCCCAGCAGCTTCGCCACGTGATTCTGGATGTTCGGATCATTCACAACGGCATTCAGGAATCCCGGCAGGCTGAAGCCGTACTTGCCCCAGACCACCAGCACCAGGATGAAGGAGGCGATGATGAGGATGACGGCCTTGATGATCTGCACCCAGGTGGTCGCCAGCATGCCGCCAAATACCACGTAGGCGAGCATCACGATGCCGACGATGATCACCGAGGTCTCGTAGGGAATGCCGATCAGGAGCTTGATCAGGGAACCCGCGCCAACCATCTGCGCGGTGAGATAGAAGGTCGAGACGATGATGGTCGAAAGCGCCGCCACGGTGCGGACCTTCTTTGGCTCGCTGCGAAAGGCGAGGATGTCAGCCATGGTGTACTTGCCGGTATTGCGGCAGGGCTCGGCAATCAGCAGCAGCACCGTGATATAGGCCATCAGAAAGCCCACCGAGTACATGAAGCCGTCATAGCCGTAAAGCGCGATCAGACCGGCAATGCCCAGAAAGGAGGCCGCCGACAGATAATCCCCAGCGATGGCGAGCCCGTTCTGGAAGCCGGTGATCGAGCGGCCTGCGGCATAGAACTCGGCGGTGCTGTGGGTGCGCCTGGCCGCCCAGTAGGTGATCATCAGGGTGATGCCGACGATCACGGCAAAGAGGCTCAGGGTCAGGGTCTTGTGGGTGTTGACGCTGGCGTCCTGGGCCCAGACGGGCAGGCTGGCAGACAGCCCCAGCAGGCCCAGGGCCGCGGATGGAATCGAGGGCTTCATGCTCAGGCTCCGAATTTGTGGCTGTCTTTGGCGATGTCCTGCGCCAGGGGATCGAAATCACGTCCGGCCTTGCGCGAGTACAGCGCGGCGATGAACCAGGCCACCACGAACTGCGACAGCGCGAACAACAGGCCCACATTCACCGGACCCCAGACCTGGCGGTTGAAGATGCCGGGGAAGTAGGCCGCGCCGATGGGCAGTAGGAAATAGTAGACCACAGCGGCAATCATCCAGCCCCAGAGAAAGACGTTCTTTTTCCGGTGCAAGGCACGAAAGCGCGGATCTGCCTCGATGGCCGCCCAGTTCAGGCGGGCCTTTTGCGTGCCGGCAGCGCCGGACTTGGGTTTGGCTGAAGCCACTGGATCTCCTTAATAGAGGAATTGTGCCTGCAGGCGGAAGGCATCCTTCTCCTCGCCATCGGCGCCGATGCGGTCATGCAGGGCATAATCGACCTTGAGGTTGGCATTGTGCCCCTTGATCAGATAGTTCATGCCCAGATGATAGGTGTCGAGCTTGCGTCCGGCATCGGGGTCCTGATGCTCCCAGCGCAGCACCGGCTGCCAGTGCGGGGTGACGAGATAACCGGCCTGGGCGAAGGCTGTGTTGCCGCTGAAATCACCAGCGGCGTGCTCCCAGTCGAACCAGGCGGCCGAGGCGGAGATGGCCTGGCCATTGCCCAGCGGCTGTTCAAGCTGGCCGTCCACCTCCCAGGCGCGATAGTCCTGGCGGCTGGCCAGCGTGGTGACACTGGGCGAGACAGACGTGTCGGTCGTATAGACTGGCGTGGCATCGTCCTGCATGTCGAAGCCCACTCCGAGCGAGCGGATGGTCTGTTTGCCGAAGTTGCTGTTGCTGTAGAACCAGCCGGGTTGGGCCTCGGCGAGGTTGAGCATCACATGCCCGGTGTAGCGCAGGTGATCGTCGGGATTGATAGCGTTGTCCCGCTGGCCGGTGAAGACGCCCACCCGGTAATCGATGAGGTTGTTGAGCAGCAGGCCGCGCGCCTCGACGCCATTGTCGCGCCAGGCAGCCAGCGGCTCGGAGAAGGTCGGAATCTTGATGGCATTGAGATTATAGTCCAGCCCCAGCAGCGCCGTGGCGCTCTGTTTGTTCTCATAGGAGAAAGGCAGCAGGATGCGGCCGACCTCGAATTTCAGGGCGGGAACGAGGTTGAAATCGACGAAGGCGTCATTGAGGATGAGCTTTTCCTGCGGTGCCGGCTGGCCAAAATCGGCACTCTTGCCGGCATTGGGAATGTCGGTATCAAAGAGGAACTGCACATTCTTATGCACCGAGCCCTGCATCAGCAGGCGGAAACGGCGCACGAAGGCACCATTGGACCACTGATCGCCATTGGTCCCGGCATTGTCCTGCTTGGCCTCGAACTGGAACTGCCCGAGCACGCCTACCTGGGCCCAGGTGTTTTCATCGACAGCCAGTTTAGGGCTCCAGGCCAGGGCGGGCGTGGCACAGGACAGGACAATGCCGGCGGCCAGGGCCGGCAGCAGGATCTTGAGATACATGATCTCTCCTCAGCTTGTAAGGATGCGTACAGGAATTATAGTTCGCTTGCCAGCAAAATGTGCAATAACATAGCTGGATCAGGAGATTTGGCAAGCGGTGTTTTGAGGAAATCTGTTGCTGGCCTGGTGGGGAAAGCGGTGGTCTCAACCCTGCCCGGCGATACCCAGAAAGGGTGCGATGACGCGGAACAGCTCCAGCGGCGCGGCGTAGTTGAGCACATGCCCATAGCCGGGCACGACCCGCAATTGTCCCTGTGGCAGCAGGCGGGTGACCTCCTTCGCCCATGTCCCCGGCACCAATGGATCCCTGGCGCCAATGACGACCAGAGTCGGCACATCCACCAGCGGCAGGCGCTCCTCGATCCGATCCGCCAGCACGATGCGCACCGTAGCAAGCGCGCGGGAGATCCCGGCCGCGGCGTAGTCTTTCAGGCTGATCAAGGCAAGCCCAGGCGGCTCCTTGGCACTGTCTTGCATTAATCGCCACCATTGGCGACCAAGACTGCGGGCCTGCGGGTCCACGGTCGGGGCCTGCAAAATCAGCCGGTCCACGCGCTCGGGATGGCGAATGGCGAATTCGGTCAGGATCTGGCAGCCAAAGGAATTACCAAGGAAGTGCGCCTTTTCCAGCCTGATGGCATCCATCCAGCGGACCAAGGCATCGGCCAGTTGCGGCACATCCAGTACCGGCCAGGGCTTGTAGCTCCTGCCAAAGCCCGGCAGGTCTGGTGCGAAGACCCGACAGTGCGGGGCCAGATACTCGCCGATGGGCAGCATGTAAGCGCTGGAAACCACCAGGCCATGGACCAGCACGATGCTCGGGCTGTCCGGCGGCGGCAGGCTGCTGTTGCTGCGATAAAACAGCGTACCACCGGGCAACTGGATCCAGTTCTCGCCCAGTGGCGCGGTGCTCAGGCCCGGTTTGTCCCCCATTACTTCAGGAAAGACAGCCTGCCGTGCTTCAGCCCGGGCAAAAGACCCTGCTTGCGGGCGGGCATGTGCAGCAAGTTCCGCGTGAACGCGCTCAGGCGATCCTTGTATTTTGAGGGCAGCAGTCCCTTGTCGCGCTTGAGACTGGGTAGCCCGTCCTTACTGATCCGGCTCAGGTGCCGACCCAGCCTGCGGTGCATCGGCAGGGGCTTGCGATAGCGCTGACTGAGCAGGTAGCCGATGCCGGCGCTCAGGGCCATGGCGCCCAGCGCGGCGCCTGCCATGGGCAGCTTTCTGCGGCCCTCATCGACCTTCCAGCCGCCGCTGGCACAGTCATAGCCGGCCATGGGCTCGTATAGATTGCCGGCGCTGCTGGCTGCCGGCCGGTCCTGAAAGTGCGTGGCATCCACCCGCTTGGCCAACATCTTCTCGCTGGTGGCGGGCGCCATCTTCTTCATGCGGATGGCCCGGCTTGCCGCAGCGCCGACCGTCACCTCGCGGCGCGGAT
Source organism: Thermithiobacillus plumbiphilus (assembly GCF_038070005.1). Classification (NCBI taxonomy): domain Bacteria; kingdom Pseudomonadati; phylum Pseudomonadota; class Acidithiobacillia; order Acidithiobacillales; family Thermithiobacillaceae; genus Thermithiobacillus; species Thermithiobacillus plumbiphilus. The sequence continues at coordinate 54,590 of NZ_JBBPCO010000006.1, forward strand.
GCTGGATCAGGCTGAGGATGGTGCGTGCGACGTCATCGACCTCATAGACCGGCGGCATGGCCTGGATGGCACGGCCGGAATAGTTGGCGGCGTGCTGAAAAAACGGCGTGTCGATGGTGGCCGGGAGCACGGTGCAGACGTGGATCTCCGGCGCATCCTCCAGTTCCATGCGCAGGCTTTCGGACAGCCCGACGATGGCATATTTGCTGGCGGTATAGGCGCTGAGATAGGGCGCGCCGGTCTTGCCGACCATGGACGCGACATTGATGAGCGTGCCGCTGCCCTGCTCGCGGAAATACGGAATGACCGCGCGCGCGCCATGCACATAACCAAACAGATTGGTTTCCAGCACCTGGCGGAAGGCCTCGGCCGGCATCTCCTCGAATCGGCCAAAGGCAATGACGGCGGCATCATTGATCCAGACATCGATGCGCCCGAAATGCGAGGCAGCCTGGCGGGCGATGGCGCGAACCGCCTCTTCATCGGTCACGTCGGTCGGCACAGCCAGAGCCCGGCCTCCGAGCTTCTCGCACTGTTCGGCCACCTCGACAAGGGCCTCCTCGCGCCGGGCGGCGAGCACCAGGCTGGCCCCCTGCCCGGCCAGCATCAGAGCCGTGGCGCGGCCAATGCCACTGGAAGCACCGGTGATGACGACAACGGAATCGGCAATCTTTCTGGCCATGAATCTCTCCTTCTTCTGGTGATCATGCGTGCGTGCAAGCTTATAGAAACTGGACCACCGGCCTTTTCGATGGTTCCGGTCCGAAGGTCCGTAGCCGATCTCAGTCGCGCCGCTTTGGATGCGGCAAAAAATCCTGCAGGAGATCCTTCGCACCCTGGCGGATCATGCCCCAGGCCTCGGGCTCGCCCTTGAGCAGGGCCTTCATGGTGGCCTTGCCCTGGGTTACGGCATAATGCCCCGGCAGCAGCGGCACATTGGGATCGGTGCGGGCCTCCAGCAGCACGGGTCGATTGGCCTGCAGGGCCGTGCTCCAGGCAGCAGCCAGCTGATCCGGGTGGTCCACGCAAATGCCCTGCAGCCCGATCAGCTCGGCATAGCGGGCATAGGGAAAGTCCGCGAGGTTCTGGGAGGCCTCGAACTTGGGCGTGCCGGCCAGCGCCCGCTGCTCCCAAGTGATGAAGCTCAGGTCCTGATTGTTGAAGACCAGCACGATCAGGCGCGGGTCGGCCCATTCGCGCCAGTGCCGGGCGATGCTGAGCAGCGCGGTATTGCCGCTCATCTGCATGGCGCCATCGCCCACCAGGGCGATCACCGGGCGATCGGGATGCACGAGCTTGCCGGCCAGGGCATAGGGCAGCGCCGTGCCCATCGCCGTCAGGCCACCGGAAATTGCGGTACACATGCCGGCGCGGATGCGGATGTCACGCGCCAGCCAGAGCACAGCGCTACCCGAATCGGCGCAGAGGATGCTGTCGTCCGGCAACTGCCGTGAGAGCTCCCAGATCACCCGCTGGGGGTTGACGGGATCGGCATCGTTCATGGCGCGGGCCTCGACGATGGCCCACCAGTCGCTGATCTTGCGTTCCAGGCGCTCACGCCAGGCGCGCCCGGCCTTGTGTTCCAGCAAGGGCAGGAGTGCCTGCAAGGTCTCGCGGCTGTCGCCGAGCAGATTGACCTCCATGGGGTAGCGCAGGCCGAGCTGGCGTGGCGACAGATCAATCTGCACGCCCCGCGCGCTGCCGGGCTTGGGCAGGAACTCGGAAAAAGGAAAATCGGAACCGATCATGAGCAGGGTGTCGCAATCGGCCATCAGGTCCCAGCTCGGCTGGGTGCCGACATAACCGATCTGGCCGGTGACAAAGGGCAGGTCATCGGGCAGCGCCGCCTTGGCGAGCATGGTCTTGGCCACACCGGCGCCAAGCCGCTCGGCCACCGCGATGACCTCATCAGTGGCCTTGAGTGCCCCGGCGCCGATCAGGATGGCCACGCGCTGGCCGGCATTGAGCACCGCGGCAGCCCACTGCAGCTCGGCCATCTCCGGCACCACGCGCGGCGCGTGATAGCCGACGGCGCTTGGGACCCGCTCGTGGGCATGCTTGAGCTTGGTCATCGGCTGCTGCTGGATGTCGGTGGGTATGATGACGCAGGCCACGGTGCGCTCGCCGAGAGCGATGCGGATGGCGCGATCCAGCACATGACGCGCCTGCAGGGGGTTGGCGATCATCTCGACATAGGCGGCCACATCCCCAAAGAGATCGCGGAAATCGACTTCCTGCTGGAAATCCGCGCCTACGGCACCGATGCCGACCTGGCCGAGAATGGCGAGCACCGGCTGATGATCCTTCTTGGCGTCATACAAGCCATTCAGAAGCTGCACGCCACCGGCGCCGGTATCGCCCACGCAGACCCCGAGCCCGCCGCTGAACTTGGCATGGGCAGAGGCCATGAAACCCGCCATCTCGCCGTGGGGCAGCTGCATGAATTGGATCTGATCCTGCTGCAATCGCAGGGCATCGAGCACGCCAAATAGCCCGTAGCCGGGATTGCCGAATACGCGCTTGACGCCCCAGGCCTGCAGGCGCTCCACCAGAAAGTCCGCCACCCGTTGCGTCATGCCCGCTCCTTGCCCGTCTCAGGACCCTCAAGCATAAGGTCCGGCGCCCCTTGCCGCATGTGGAGAATGTTGTAAGACCAGCAGCAGGTTCAGGCAGGCGGCAGATCGGCGGGAGCGTCGATGTCGCGCAGGATGCCGGGGTCATCCACCGCGAGCGTCCTGAGCAATTCGGGATGCGCCTGGAGAATGGCGCGCGCGCCCGAATCACCATCGAGCGCCAGCAAATCCTTGCGAAACCGCGGCCCAAAGCCCACCGGGTGCCCGCGCCGACCCTGATACAGGGGGGCGACCAGCGGGGCCCCCTGGCGTAGACTTTCAGCGATCAATCGGATGGTATCAGGCTGGATGAAGGGCATGTCGGCCAGCGCAATGAGCCAGCCACCGGCATCCGGGCTGGCGCGCACGCCACAGGCAATGCTCGCGCCCATGCCCAGCGTGGCCTGCGGGCAGAACACCGGCTGCAGGCCGGCATCTACGAGCATCTGGCTCAAGGGGGCATCTTCGGGGCGCAGCACGGCGAGCGTCTGATCCATCCCGGCTTGCAAAGTAATGGCGGCGGCCAGTGCCAGTGGCCTGCCATCCGGCAGCTGGTGCAGGCGCTTGTCGCTGCCAAAGCGCCGGCTGAGGCCGGCGGCGAGCAGGATGCCAGTGATTTCAGGCATGTTTTCTCCCACTGATTTGTCGGGGCAGGCGCCAGCGTGGCATCATTGTTGCTTGAATTTTCGGGACCAATGTCAGTCCGACCAAGAGTGCCTGGAGCAAGCAGATGGCGACAGACATGTTATAATTTCTCTTTTTCCACCGTGAATCAAAGGTTTGCCATGACTTACTGTCTCGCCATATCGACCGCGCATGGTCTGGTCTTTGCCTCGGATTCGCGCACCAATGCGGGTTTGGACGATATCAGCGTGCACGGCAAGATGCACTCCTTCATCTGGGAGGGTGACCGTTTTCTCACATTGCTGAGCGCCGGGAGCCTTGCCACCACGCAAGCGGTGATCAAGCGTCTGCGTGAAGATGCTGCCGGCACCGGGCATAGCCTCCTGAGCATGCCAAGCATGGCAGCGGTCGCGGACTATGTCGGCGGCCTGAGCACCGAGATCCAGCGCCACCATAGTGGGCGGGATACCGCCAGCACCAATTTCGAATCGACCTTCATCCTGGGCGGCCAGATCGGCACGGCGGCGCCGGCGCTTTATCTGATCTATCCGCAAGGCAACTACATCCACAGTTCCTCGGCCCAGCCTTTTTTCCAGATTGGCGAATTCAAGTACGGCAAGCCGATCCTGGATCGGGTCATCGGGGAAAATACCACCCTGGAGGACGCGGCCCGTTGCGCGCTGGTGTCCATCGATTCCACCATGCGCAGCAATCTGACGGTGGGTCCACCCATCGAACTGCACCTCTATCCGCGTAATTCCCTGAAGAAGGGCCGCTATCTGCAACTGGATCAGGACGATGATTTCTGGCGCGAACTGAGCAACAGCTGGTCGATTGGTCTGAATCGTGCCCTGGGCGAGCTGCCCCCCTTCTCCTGGGAGCAGGCGGACCAGCCGCCGAGCATCCGTTCCATTTCCCAGAGCTGAGCGGTGGGCAACTGTAATTCATCAGGTTCGGCCCGGGAGTGCGCATGGGAATTCTGATCGCATTGCAGCATCGCAGCCAATATGCTTATGACCGCCCCATTCAGCTCGGGCCGCAGATCCTGCGTCTGCGTCCGGCGCCCCATGATCGCTCGCAGATTCGCCAGTATGCGCTGCAGGTCACGCCAGCCGAACACCATCTGTACTGGTTTCAGGACCCCTTTGCCAACCATCTGGCGCGCGTGCTGCTGCCCCAACCCACCCGCGAATTCACGGTGGACGTGAATATCACCCTGGACCTGCAGCCCTTCAATCCCTTTGATTTTCTGGTGGCGGACTATGCCGAGACCTATCCCTTCGCCTATCCGCAACCCTTGCGCCGGGCGCTGCTGCCCTACTTCGAACCGGAACCCGCAGGCGGATTGCTGCAGCAGTGGCTGGCCGGCATCGACCGGCGCCCAGCCAGCCTGATTGGCTTCTTGTTTGACCTGAACCAGCGGCTCCAGCGTGATCTGCGCTATGAGTTGCGCCTGGAATCCGGCGTGCAGTCCTGCGAGGAAACCCTGAGTCGCGCCTGTGGCTCCTGCCGCGACAGCGCCTGGCTGCTGGTGCAGATCCTGCGGCATCTGGGATTGGCGGCGCGCTTTGTCTCGGGCTATCTGGTGCAGCTTGACCCGGATAGCCGCGTGAACGGCACGGGAAATGATGATTTCGGCCTGCATGCCTGGACGGAGGTCTATGTGCCGGGTGCCGGCTGGCTGGGCCTGGACCCGACTTCGGGCCTGTTCGCCACCGAACAGCATATTCCGCTGGCCTGCGCGGCCGACCCCGAATGCGCGGCGCCGATCAGCGGCAGCCTGGAAGCCGCAGGGACGCACTTCAGTTTCACGCATCAGCTCCAGCGCCTGTCCAGCTAGCCTCGCCTGGGCGTATCCAGCGCGCGCAGCTCCCGATCCGCGCCGGCGGCCTCGGTCAGTTCGGCCACGTTGTCGCGCGTAAAGAATCCTTCGAAACCATCAAAGCGCTGCACATATTCGATGATCAGGGAAGAATGCTCGGAGGCGCTGGAGAATATCTGTTTCAGGCCCTCCTCGCGCGAGCCGACCACGTCCAGCAGGAAGTCCTTGCCGCTGTGCTCGATGGCACGCACCACGTAGTCGATATTGGCCTGCCCAGCCGTCATGCCATCACGCACCGCCAGGGCGAAATGATGCAGGCGCGGCCCGTAGTTGCGCACGAACTGCTCGGTCGGCGAAGGCAGTTGCAGCAGGTGGTTGACGAAGTAGGGATGGTTGGCGGCGGTGAAGACCTTGGCCGGGCTGCGCGATTCCTGCGCGCAGTGCAGGCTCTTGGTGACATTGGTCGAGGAATTCTGGTCGGCGATGTCGAAGGAGCCCCAGTAGTAATAACTCGACAGGCTCAGGTATTCCAGAATCGCCACTTCGCGGTTCTGGCTGTAGACCCGCGTGGCGAGATGGTCAATGGGCAGGATCAGCCGGTCGATGCCAAGCCGCGCCTGTTGCTCCTTGGCGTATTCGTAGCCCGACTGGATGTCCGCCAGGATCCGGCTCTCGCCGAGCTGATAGATGCGCAACTGCTGCTCCGGCCTTTCCCAGTAACAGACGATGTTGTGCGTGTAGGGCGAGGGCTTGCTCACCGCCAGGTTGGTCGGGAGCTCCATGCTGGCCAGCTGCTCGGGACTGAAGAAACGGATTTCGCGCGCCTGCTGGCTTCTGACCACGGCATCGAGATCAGTCACCCGCAGGATCTCGCCCATATAGCGGGAGTTGGGCTTGAGGCTGCCGATGGGATACACCTCATTGAGGCTGCGAAACACCCCGCGCAGCTCGGGATTGCGCACCTCGCGCACCAGGATGTCCGGGCTTTCCAGGTCGATGCGCAGCACATGGGTATGGTGCTGGGCGCTTTCCAGGGTGACGAGATAATGGTAGGGCGTCATCAGTGACAGTTCCGCCACGTAGTCGCGCGCGTGCCCAGGCTCCACGGTGATCATGAGTGCATCGATCTCGCGGATCATCTCGCTCAGGCCGGAGCGGTCGCGGTCTTCCAGCAATCTTTCCAGAAACTCCTCGAAAAAGCCCGAATTCAGCTTGTCGCCATGCCGCGGCTGGCGCGGGGAAGAACCCATGCGGTACTCCTCGTGTGGTTGAATGCTCAGTTCTGCGTCTGGCTCTGACAGTAGACCGGTGCCGGCCGGGGCGCGCAGTCATAGCGGAAATAGGTTTCGCTCAGGGCTTCGTGAATCACCCGCAGGTTCTGCTGCAGGCAGTCGAGGGCGGCATGCAGGCCGTCCTTGACCAGGGCATCGGGTTGCAAGGTGGCCAGATTGTCGAGCGTCACGCTGATCGAGGTCCGAGCCGCCTGTGATCTGGGCAGCACCTGCAGGCAGTCGTCCACTTCCAGCAGGCAAAACAGCACGGAGCGGGGAAAGTGCGGGTGGCGCAGCAGAAACTCGATGACATCGGCGCCCCGTACCCGCACCTCGACATGCCGTCGATAGGCCTGATAGGCGTCCAGCGAGCGGAGCACGGCCATCCAGCGCAGATTGAAGTACAGCGTCGGTATTTCGTTTGTGCTCAGCAGCTTGCTGGAATTGACGTCCAGTATCCGGGAGGTCATGTCGGCACGTTCGAGATTGCGCCCAAGGCGCAGGAATTGATAAGGCGCATCATGGCTCATGCTGCCTGCCAGCATGCCGACGATGGCCTGGCGGCGGCGGATCAGGCCGGTGAGGCGGTCGAAACGCTTGCCTCGGTCCAGCGTCGCTCCCAGCGAATCACGGGCATAGAGATAGAGTTCATTGATCTGCTCCCAGGTCTCCCGCGGCAGGATCTCGCGCAGTCCACGCGCGTTGTCGCGGGCCAGCTTCAGGCAGGCCAGGATAGAATTCGGATTCTGATCGCTGCGGATCAGAAATTCCATCAGACCTTCCTCGTCGGCCTGGGCCGTGGACTGACGATAGCGCGGGTCGGTGCCGATGATATCCAGCAGGGCCTGCCAGACGAGATCGGCATCCGCCGGCAGATCCAGCAGCAGAATCGAGGTCACATTGATCAGGCGCGCGGTATTCTCGGCCCGCTCCAGGTTGCGTGCCAGCCAGTATACGGATTCCGCGTTACGCGACAGCATCAGCTTCTCCTTCCAGATCGACGATCCAGGTGTCCTTGCTGCCGCCCCCCTGGGAGGAATTGACCACCAGCGAACCCGGCTTCAGGGCCACCCGGCACATGCCGCCGGGCGTCACGTACTGATCTCGCGCCTGAAGGATGAAAGGCCGTATATCGATATGGCGAGGCATCAGCCGGTCGCCATCGAAGGTCGGCACGGTTGAGAGCGAAAGGGTGGGCTGGGCGATATAGTTGCGCGGATTGGCGAGGATGCGCTGGCGGAAGTTTTCCCGCTCCTCGACACTGGCATGGGGCCCGATGAGCATGCCATAGCCGCCGGATTCATTGGCCGGCTTGACCACCAGCTTGTCGAGATTGGCCAGGACATGTTCGCGCGCCTGCTCATCGAAGCAAAGAAAGCTCGGCACATTGGGCAGGATGGCATCCTGGTCCAGATAGTAGCGGATCATGGCAGGCACGTAGGCATAGACGGCCTTGTCGTCCGCCATGCCCGCCCCGGGCGCGTTGGCAATGCCCACCTTGCCCTGGCGCCAGGCGCGCATCAGGCCGGGAACGCCGAGCATGGAATCCGGTCGGAATACTTCGGGATCGAGAAAATCGTCATCGATGCGTCGATAGATGACGTCGATGCGCTTGAGCCCGGCAATGGTGCGCATATAGACGCAGTCATCATCCCCCACCAGCAGATCCCGGCCTTCCACCAGTACTGCGCCCATCTGCTGGGCCAGATAGCTGTGCTCGAAGTAAGCCGAGTTGTAGATGCCAGGCGTCAGCACCGCGACGCGGGGCGTATCGCCGGGCCGTGGCGAGAGCGTGCAGAGCATCTCGAACAACTGGGCGCTGTAGTCATCGACCGGGGCCACCCGATAGCTTTTGAACAGCTCGGGAAACAGCCGCTTCATGATCAGCCGGTTTTCCAGCAGGTAGGATACGCCAGAGGGCACCCGCAGATTGTCTTCCAGCACGTAGTGCGTGCCGTCCCTGTCACGCACCAGATCGGTGCCACAGACATGCGCCCATGCACCAAAAGGGGGCGATACGCCCTGGCAGGCGGGCCGGAAATTCGGGGAGGCATGCAGCAGTTCTGCCGGAAAGACGCCATCGCGGATGATGCGCTGGTCATGATAGATGTCGTCGATGAAAAGATTCAGCGCAATCTGGCGCTGGCGCAGACCGGCGTCGATCCGGCGCCATTCACGGGCGGTCAGGATGCAGGGCACGAGATCGAACGGCAGGGCGCGATCGATATTGTCGCCGTCGCTGTATACGGTGAAGGTGATGCCCATGGTCATGATGGCGGCATCCACGATCTGGCGGCGCTCCAGAATCTCCGCCGCGCTCAGGCGATCCAGATAATCACAGAGAGGCCTGGCGGCCGGACGCGGGCGGCCATCGGGCTGGATCAGTTCGTCATAGAGCGCGAAAGAGGGATAGTCCGTACAGTTCAATTCGATCCCTCCGCTTGAAGTCCGAAAATGGCTGAAGCCGGCGACTCGGCCACACAAGGGAGGAATGCCCAGGGCGATTCCAGTCCAGATGCAGACCTAGCCGCCACTCATCAAGCCATTGCATGAACCATGCCAGAGTATGCGAATCAGGCCTGAACCGCGAGCGGGAAGGATAAGGGACTGCTGACTTCCGGCACGGGTGCGAGCCGCCGTCCATGGCGCAGGGCGGTGAGTTCGGCGAGGATGGCGATGGCGATCTCGGGCGGGGTGCGGCTGCCGATGGCTAGGCCCACCGGCCCATGCAGGCGGGCGATGGCGGCTGCGGGCAAGTCCATCTCCGAGAGCCGCGCCCGGCGCCGGGCATTGCTGGCGACCGAGCCCAGGGCACCGACGTAGAAGGCATCGGACAGCAGGGCTTCGAGCAGGGCCAGATCATCGAGCTTGGGATCATGGGTGAGCGCGATGACGGCGGTGCGGGCATCCGGCGCGCGCGCACGCAGCAGATCATCCGGCATGGCGGTTGAAAGCTGGGTGCCGGCCACTTCCCAGCCACCCGCATATTCCTCGCGCGGATCGCAGACGATGATCTCGTAATCGAGCGCCTGGGCCATCTGCGCGAGATAGCGCGAGAGCTGGCCGGCCCCGATCAGGATCAGTCGCCAGCGCGGCCCGTGCACCAAACTTAGCAGCCGGCCATCCCAGTCGAAGTCGGGCTCGTCCCGCCCGGCCAGCAGCCGCACCTGCCCGCTCAGGCTGTCCACTTCGCGCAGCACTGGCTGACGCTGATCGAGCTGTTCCAGCAGGGCATCGATCCAGGCAGGCTCCGGCTGGGGTTCCAGCAGGAGCTGCAGGCCACCCTGGCAGGGCAATTGCAGCCGCTGGTTTTCCGCCGGCGTGCCGCCAAAGCGCAGCACCTGGGGCGTGGCGGGCCAGTGGCTTTGCAATTGCGCGATCAGCTCGGCCTCCACGCAGCCGCCCGACACCGAGCCCGCCAGCAGGCCATCGGCGCGGATCGCCAGCAGGGCGCCTGGCGGTCGCGGGGCCGAGCCGTAAGTCGTCAGCACGGTGACGAGCGCCGCCCGCTCGCCAGCGCCGCGCCAGCGGGAGAGCTGGCGCAACACCTGTACGTCGACGCCTTCCATGTCAGGCCTTGAACTGCAACGGCAGGCTTCTCAGACGCTGGCCGGTGGCAGCGAAGACGGCATTGGCCAAGGCCGGCGCCAGGGGCGGCACGCCGGGCTCGCCGACGCCGCTGGGCTTGGCGCCACTTTCGACGAAATACACTTCCACCGGCGGCATCTCGTTCATGCGCAGCGCCGGATAATTGTCGAAATTTGTCTGCTGCACCTGGCCATTTTTCAAGGTGATCGGACCTTTGAGCGCCGCGGTCAGGGCATAGGCCACCGAACCTTCCACCTGGGCGCGCACCGTGTCGGGATTGACCATCATGCCGCAATCGATGGCGCAGACCACCCGCTGAACCTTTGGCTGGCCGTTTTCCATGCGCAGGTCCACCACCTCCGCCACATGGCTGCCAAAGGACTTGTGCACCGCAATGCCCTGGAACACCCCGGCCGGCGCCTTGCCCCAGTTGGCCTTCTGCGCCGCCAGCTCCAGCACGCCGAGCTCGCGCGGGGATTTGGTCAGCAGCGCGCGGCGATATTCATAGGGGTCCTTGCCGGCCGCATGCGCCACCTCGTCGATGAAGCTTTCCTTGGCGAACGCCGTGTGCGAGTGGCCCACCGAGCGCCAGAAACCGATCGGCACGCCGGTTTCCTGACGCACATAGTCCACCAGGATGGCCGGGATGGCATAGGCGATGTCTTCGGCGCCTTCCACCGAGGAAGGATCAATGCCCTTTTTCACCATCTGCGGCATGGCGCGGCTCATGATGGAATCCGTCACCACCCGGTGCTGCCAGGCCCGCGGCGCGCCCTGCTCATCGATCCCTGCCTGCAGCGCGTGATAGCTGTAGGGCCGGTAGAAGTCATGGGTCATGTCCTCCTCGCGGGTCCAGACCAGCTTGATCGGCTTGCCGGTGGCCTTTGCCACCATGACAGCATCGGCCACGAAATCCTGCTCGAAGCGCCGGCCAAAGCCCGTACCCAGCAAGGTGGTATGCACGATGACCTTTTCAGGCGGCATACCGGTGATCTTGGCGGCAGTCATCTGCACGCCGGTCTGGGCCTGGGTCGGCACCCAGACCTCGCAGATGCCGTCATGCAGGAACGCGGTACAATTCTGCGGTTCCATGTTGGCATGTGAGGCAAAGGGCACTTCATAGACGGCCTGCAGCTTGCGGGGGGACTTGTCCATGCCGCCCTTGAAGTTGCCTTCCTGGCGCGCCACCTTGCCCGGTTCGCGGGCCAGCTTGGCGGCCTGATCGTGAATGGACTCGCTGCTGAGATTGGCGTTCTTGCCCGGCTCCCAGGTGATCTTCAGGGCCTGCAAGCCCTTGCGCGCGGTCCAGAAATCACTGGCCACCACCGCCACGCCATTTTCCACCGGCACCACGGCCTGCACGCCGGGGATCTTTTTGGCGGCCGCCTCATCCACCTTGCCGACCTTGCCGCCAAACACCGGGCTGTGGGCGACGGTGGCAATCAGCATGTTCGGCACCTTCACATCGATGCCATAGCCGGCCGTGCCATTGGTCTTGGGCGGGGTATCGGTGCGCGCCATCGGCTTGCCGATGATGCGAAACTCGCTGGCGGGCTTCAGCGGCGGGTCCTGCGGCACCGGCATGCCCGCCGCCGCCGTGGCGAGCTGACCGTAGCTCAGGGTCTGGCCATTGGCGGGGTTGCGCACCACGCCCTTTTCAGTGGTGAGACTGGCGGGCTCGACCTGCCACTGCTTTGCAGCCGCGCTCACCAGCATCACGCGCGCTGCAGCACCGGCCTTGCGCAACTGATCCCAGCTCGACGGCACGCTGGAGCTGCCGCCGGTAGCCTGCATGCCCAACATGGGATTCTTGTAGACCTCGTCCGCCGGGGCTTGCTCCAGCTTGATGCGGCTCCAGTCGGCATCGAGATCCTCGGCCACCAGCATGGGCATGGAGGTCAGCACGCCCTGGCCCATCTCCGACTTGTCCACCACGATGGTGACCACGTCGTCGGGGGTGATGCGTATCCAGGCATTGGGTTTGAAGGGCGCCTGCTGAGCGCTGGCCTGCGTCGCCGCGCCGCTGCCTGCCGCAGCCCCAGCCGCCGCCGGTGCGCGTTTCTCCTCGCGCCCGCAACCAGGCAGCATCACACCGAGGGCAAAGCCCCCACCAAGCAGGGCCGAAGCCCGCAGAAACTCACGCCGGTTCATGCTCATGCCGCACCTCCCTGAGTATCATTGCCCGCCGCCTGATGGATGGCGCGGCGGATGCGGTTGTAAGTGCCGCAGCGGCAGATATTGCCGGACATGGCGCTGTCGATGTCGGCATCCGAGGGCTTGGGATTGCTCGCCAGCAGGGCTGCCGCCGACATGATCTGGCCGGACTGGCAGTAGCCGCATTGCGGCACCTCCACGGCGATCCAGGCCTTCTGCAAGGGATGGCTGCCATCCGGCGACAGGCCTTCGATGGTGGTGATCTTCTTGCCCGCAGCCGCCGAGATCGGGGTTACGCAGGATCGGATCGCCTGACCCTCCAGATGCACGGTACAGGCGCCGCACTGGGCGATGCCGCAGCCGTACTTGGTACCAGTCAACCCCAGATGATCGCGCAGCACCCAGAGGATGGGCGTGTCCGGGGTCACATTGACGTTCTGTTCCTTGCCATTGACCGTGAAGGCAACCATGTTTTTCTCCTTGATTTAGCGGGTTCTGGCCCGGACGTACTGCACCGGCCAGTCAATGTCGGCATGTAGATCCTGGGCGGCGTGCAAGGGCCAGTATGGGTCACGCAGCAGTTCGCGCGCCATGAACACCACGTCCGCCAGACCCATGGTGATGATCTGCTCGGCCTGGAAGGGATCGGCAATCAGCCCCACCGCCCCGGTGGCGATACCGGCTTCGTTACGAATGGCGGTGGCAAAGGGCGTCTGATAGCCCGGTGCCGCGGGGATCTTCGCATCCGGCGTCATGCCGCCGCTGGAGCAGTCGATCAGATCGATCCCGAGCGCCTTGAGGCGTTTCGAGAACTCGATGCTCTGCGCCAGATCCCAGCCGCCCTCGACCCAGTCCGTGGCCGAGATGCGCACGAACACCGGCCACTTCGCTGGCCAGGCATCGCGCAGGGTGCGCGCCACGCGCAGCGGAAAGCGCATGCGATTCTCGAGACTGCCGCCGTAGTCATCCTCGCGCCGGTTACTGATGGGCGACAGGAACTCGTGCAGCAAATAACCGTGGGCCATGTGGATCTCGATGACCTCGAAACCCGCCTCCAGGGCGCGTTTGGCCGCCGCCAGGAAATCCGCCTCGATGCGATCCAGCTCCTCGATGCCCAGCGCCCGCGGCTCGGGGAAGTCCGGCGAAAACGCCACAGCGCTCGGCGCGACCACCTGCCAGCCGCCGGCCTCGGGCGGCACCTTCTTGCCGCCTTCCCAGGGCACGGCGGTCGAGGCCTTGCGCCCGGCATGCGCGAGCTGAATGGCCGGCACCGCGCCCTGTTCCTTGATGAAGCGCGCAATCGGCCGCAGGGCATCGCGCTGGGCATCGTTCCAGATGCCCAGATCCGCTGGCGAGATGCGCCCCTCGGGCGAGACCGCCGAGGCCTCGGCCATTACCAGCCCCGCGCCGCCCACGGCCCGGCTGCCGAGATTGACCAGGTGCCAGTCATTGGGCATGCCCTCCTCGGCCGAGTACTGGCACATCGGCGAGACGAACAGGCGGTTGCGAATCTCGAGTTCGCGCAGCTTGATGGGAGTGAATAACTGACTTGGCATATTGGCTCCGTCTAGAAAGTCATCATCTGATAGCCATCGTGCACCATATGGACCAGGTCGCCGCCGAACGCAGGGCCATTTCCACCTTGACCGGATCTTTCATGTCCGGCCCCAGGACGACTGCAAGTTTGCTCATGTTTTTTCTCCTGAACAAGGGATATTCAGCCTGCCGCCTCGAGCATGGCCTTGGGCGATTCACTCTTCCAGCGGACAGCATCGATGCGTTTTCCGGTGACGGTATCTGCATCCGATGACAGCAGCCAACGCAGAGGCGGCACCACGATTTCCGGAGCGAGCAGATCCCGCCGGGCCTGCTCCGGCATGCTGTCCGGGATCATGCCGGTATTGGTCGCTCCACCGGGCAGCAACGCGTTGACGGTGACGCCACTACCGGCCAGGTCCTGGGACCAGATGATGGTTTCGGATTCCAGCGCCGCCTTGGAGGGGCCATAAGGAGAAAACCCGGCGCGGCGCATGGTTTCCCGATTCATGGAGATGTTGACGATGCGCCCCCAGCCCTGAGCGAGCAAATGCGGCACCGCGGCGCGGGCCATCAAAAATGGCCCGTTCACGTTGGTATCGATCACCATGCGCCAGACCACTGGATCCACTTCCCAGAAGCGCGTCGGCTCGCTGAGAAAGGTCTCGCTGACATATTTCATGCCACGACCGGCATTATTGATCAGGATATGCAGCCCGCCCAGTTCCCGAATGGCACTATCGACCACCCGCTGGCAGTCTTCCGGCCGGGTCACGTCGGCCAGCAGGGGCAACACGCAGTCCCGGCCGGTTTGTGCGCGAGCCTGTGCCGCCACGGACTCGATCTCCGCACTTTCACGGGCTGCGGTGATGAGCACCTTGACACCCGCCTCGACAAGGCCCAGGACCATGGCCCGTCCCAGCCCGCGCCCACCCCCGGTGACTATGGCCACCTTGTCCTGCAGGGAGTCTGGCGAAGCGGTATTCATAGATTCACCATCTGCATGCCGGCCTCGGTATAACGCGGCCCGGCTACGGCATCCGGCGGGAAGGCGCTGTCCAGGCGCGCGAGATCATCCGCCGAGAGATGCACATTCACGGCGCCGACGTTTTCCTCCAGGTACCGGCGTTTCTTGGTGCCGGGGATCGGCACGATGTTCTCGCCCTGTGCCAGCAACCAGGCCAGCGCCAGTTGCGCCGGGGTGCAGCCCTTCTCGCGCGCCATATTCTGCACCTGCTGCAGCAAATCGAGGTTGCGCTGGAAATTCTCGCCCTGGAAACGCGGCGAGTTGCGCCGGTAGTCATCCGCCGGCAGGTCCTCGAAACGCTGAAAGCGGCCGGTGAGAAAGCCGCGCCCGAGCGGACTGTAGGGCACGAAGCCGATGCCAAGCTCGCGGCACACGGGCAGGATTTCCGCTTCGGGATCGCGGGTCCAGAGGGAGTATTCGGTCTGGATGGCGCTGATCGGATGCACGGCATGAGCGCGGCGGATGGTCTGCACGCCAGGCTCCGACAGCCCGAGATAGCGCACCTTGCCGGCCTGTACCAGATCCGCCATGGCGCCGACGGTCTCCTCGATGGGCGTATCGGGATCGACGCGATGCTGATAATAAAGATCGATCGTGTCCACCCCCAGGCGCTTGAGGCTGGCATCACAGGCGGCACGCACGTACTCCGGGCGACCATTGACGCCACGATAGCTGCCGTCGGCACGGCGCTCGAAACCGAATTTGGTGGCCAGCACCACACTGTCCCGCTTGCCGCGGATGGCACGGCCCACCAGTTCCTCGTTGGCGCCCATCCCATACATATCGGCGGTATCGATCAAGGTAATGCCGAGTTCCAGGGCCCGGTGCAGGGTCTCGGTGGATTCGGCATCATCCTGACCGCTGTAAAAGTCCGACATGCCCATGGCCCCCAGGCCGAGCGCGGAGACGCGCAGGCCCTTGCTGCCCAACTGTCGCTGTTGCATGGTGCACTCCTTTCGATCAGCAAAGATCCGTATGACAAGCATCAGCCTGATGGCTGATGGCGCTCACTCCTGCGCGGCCGCTAGCGGCACCCGTTCCCGCCCCTGCCAGTGTTGCCAGCTCACCAGGGCCAGCGCAATCAGGATGCTGAGCATCCCCAGACCCTCCCAGCGACCCGGCACCTCCCCAAGGTGCGCCCAGGCCGCGAAGACACCGATGAGCGGGGTGAACAGCATGGACATGCCCGCAATCCCGGCCGAGAGCCGCTGCAGGGCATAGGACCACAACAGCCAGGCCAGTGCATTGGCAGGCAGGGCATTATAGGCGAGATCCAGCACAAAACGCGGCGTCCAGCGGATCTGCATCGGCTCGATCGCCCAGGCAATCAGCAACAGTACCATCCCGCCCAGCAGCATCTGCCAGGCCGTGAGATTCATCATGTTGACCTGCCGGTCCTGGCCCAGTTGCTTGAGCAGAATGGCCGAGATAGCCCAGCACAAGGCAGACAGCAAGCCGAACAGCGCGTTGGCGTAGCCCGTGTGATGGCTCCAGGGCGCCAGCAGCACGATGATGCCGCCGAGCACCAGTCCCAGCGCAGGCCACTGCAGGCCGTGAACACGCTCGTGCAGCAGGGGCCAGGCCAGCAGGATCAGCCAGACCGGCATGGTATAGACTAGGATGGCGGTCTTGCCCGCCCCGCCGTATACCAGCGCCAGAACGGTAAAACCGACGAAACCAGTGGTCTGCACCAGCCCAAGCGGCAGCATCTGACGCCAGGGCGGCGGACGCAGCGAGACACCCAGCAAGGGGCTGATGGCCAACAGCACGCCGGCGCCAACTGTCGCGCGCAGGCCCGCGAAGAGGAAGGGCGGACTGTATTCCAGGGCATCCTTCATGAAGATCCAGTTATAGCCCCAGATCAAGGACAACAGCGCCAAGGCAGCGAGCGGGCCCGCTGACGATTTGCCTTGCATGCAATTTTCCCGAAAGTGAGCTCAGGCCATCGACCAGCTAGACCGTAGCAGGCCTGCGTCCGGTGACCACCGCCTCGCGACCGTTGACGAAGAGATGCACTTCGGGCTCCAGCCCCACCGCCTCGAAAGCCGCGGCAATCTCTTCAGGACGCAGGAAATGATTGCCCTGCACATGCTCCGTGAGATTCTGGAAGGCCACCGGCCGGCGGGCGGGATCACGCAGGTCTCCGCGCCTTTCCGGCCAGGCCGGTTCCCAGATCACCGCCACGCCACCGGGCTTGAGCTGATCGCGCAGGATGCCAAACACCGTGTCCTTCTCGTCCCAGACATGATGCAGGGCGCGGTTCATGGCAATCAGGTCGGCCGGCTCGTCCGAGTTGAATTCGTAGATGTCGCCCTGGGCAAAGCGCAGCCGCTCACGCAGTCCCGCGGTCTCGGCACACGCCGTGGCCTGATCGATGTTTTCGGCAAAGCCATCCAGGCCCAGGCCACGCAGGCCGGGGAAATTCCGGCACAGGGCACGCAGATACCAGCCATTGCCACAACCGAGATCGATCGCCAGCCCGCCACGCGCCGCGACCTCCTGATAGGCCTTCAGATTGGGCAGGATCTCGCGCTCCAGCAGCGGCCCGAACTGATATTCGAGCATCGGCCCGAACCAGGGCAGGATAGTCTCGCGCTCGGCCAGCACTGATTCGCCCGGGCGCTCGCCGGTGCGCATCAGCCCCGCTGCGCGCTCGCTCATGTGCGCCGAGAGCACGGACTGCACTGCAAAGGGCATCAGGGTGCCGGGTCGATCCGGCAGGAAGGCCTGGCCCAGTTCGGACAGGGCAAAGCCATCCGGCGCGCTTTCATCCACCAGCCCAAAGGCATAGGCGGCATCGATCCAGCGCAGGACATAGCCCGCGTCCATGCCCGTGGCCTCGGCAAGCGATGGCACACTGGCCTGACCCAACCGCTCCAGCTGGCCGAAAAGCCCGTTGACCACCCCAATATAGGCGATATTCAAAAGCAGCGCGCCCTGGGCCTGCTGCATGACGGTCTGACGCAATTCTCCTGGAAGCATGGTTTGTCCTTATTTCTTGATTGAAACACGCCAGCAGGGCGCACGAACGCTAAGGATAGGTTTGCTTGGTGGGCATCACCAGTAGTTCCTGGACATTGACATTGGCCGGCTGGGCGAAGGCATAGACCAGGGCGTGGGCGATGTCCCCGGCCTGTAAAGCCTCCAGTTGGTCGCGGCGTTGCTGCATGGCTTCGGCGGGCACGTTATGCCCCCACTGGGTATAGACCGCGCCAGGCTCGATCAGGGAAATCCGGATGCCCTCGGGGCCGAGCTCCTTTCTGAGCGCGTCATGAAAGCCCACCACCGCGAACTTGGTCGCATTGTAGACTGCCCAGCCTTCGATGCCGTGCCGCCCGCCCACGCTCGACACCGAACTGATCATGGCGCCGGGACGCCCGCGCAGCAGCGGAATGGCAGCCTGGGTGCAGTTGAGCACGCCATAGAGATTGGCGTCGATGGTCAGCCGCCACTCCTGTGGCTTGCTGTCGGCAAAGGGGCCGTTATAGCCGACGCCAGCGTTGTTGAACAGGAGATCCAGCCCGCCAAAACGCGCGCGGATGGTCTCGAACAGATGCGCCACCTGCTCACGATCACCGACATCGGTGGCTACCGCCAGGGCACCCTCGCCCAGCTCGCCGGCCAGCGCCTCGATGCGATCACGGCTGCGCGCCGCCAGCACCACCTGCACGCCCTCTGCCACCAGCGCCCGGGCTGCCGCCTCGCCGATGCCACTGGAGGCGCCCGTCACCAGCGCGATCCTGCCCTTGAGATTCTGCAGTTCCATGAGAGCTCCTCGTCCTATCCGGCCAGGCCTTCTTCCTGCATGGTCTTTGCCACCGCCGGCCGTGCCGCCACCCGGGCGGCAAAGTCGAGCAGCGCGGGCCAGCGCGAAAAGTCCAGGTCCAGAAAATTGCGCCAGTTCAGAACGGTAAAGAGATAGATGTCGGCAACGCTGAAAGTCTCACCCAGCAGATATGGCGATTGCTGCAGCCTTGCATTCACATAATCCAGACGCGGCTGCAGACGCTCGAACTGGGCGTCCCGCTGCTCTGGCGTCAAGGCCGGATTGAACATCTGGCCCAGGCCCTTGTGGATCTCGGTGGCAATGAAGTTCAGCCATTCCTGCAGGCGGTAGTGTGCCAGTGTGCCGGCCGGGGGGGCCAGGTGCAGGTCCGGGTTCTGATCGGCCAGATACTGGAGGATGACCGCGACCTCGGTCAGCACCTCGCCATCATCCAGTTGCAGCGCCGGCACATAGCCCTTGGGATTGATGTTGCGATAGTCGACCCCTGCGGCGCTGCGCTGGCTGGCAAGGTCCACCTGATCCAGGGTCGCCTGCAATTGCGCCTCATTGAGCGCGATGTGTACCGCCATCGAACAATAACCTGGCACGAAAAAGAGTTTCATGGATGCACTCCTGCATGGGAAGGTCGAACCGGACCAGGTCTCATCCCGGCCCGGCAGGTTTCAGGGTAAGGGTTCCGCCGTATAGGCGATATTGGCCTCCTCGGACCGGTACAGCGGCAGCGGCTTGCCCTCGCGCACATCATTGACCCAGTTCGGGTTGAGCAGCATGGACTTGGCCGACAGCGCAATGTCCGCATCCTTCAGGGCATCCTCGGCACTGGCGCGATCATGAATCTTGCCGCAGATCATCAAGGGCATGTCCGTGACCTCACGCGCGAGCTGGGCCACATTCCTGTCCGTGCCAAAGGCCATGGCGAAGTATTCATAGGCCGAGATGGAAATGGCATCGATGGGCTCATCGGAGAGGAAGCGCACCACCTGCTGATACTCCTCGCGGCTGCCAAACAGCGATACATCCATGTCGGCAATGCCCCAGTCCGAAATCCGCACCGTGAGCAGCCGGTCCTCGGGCACCACCGCGCGCACCGCCCGGATCGCCTCGTGGAAGAAGCGGTAGCGGTTGTTGAGCGAACCGCCGTATTCATCTGCGCGCTGATTGGAATAGCTGGCAAGAAATTGATGGATCAGATAGCCGTGCGCGCCATGGACCTCCACGCCATCGAAGCCCGCCGCAATCGCACCACGCGCGGTCTCCACAAAACCCTTGATGACGTGTTCGATATCAAAGCGGCTCATGGCATCCGGCACCGGATAGGGCTCGCCGGTCAAAGGGTTGATTTGCTTGAGCGCGAGCGCGCTGGGGGCGATGCTGCGCCGCGCCGGATTCACCTCGGGCCAGGCCATGCGCCCACAGTGAAACATCTGCATGATCGAGACCGCGCCAGCCGCGCGGATGGCATCGGTCACCGACCGCCAGGCGTCGATCTCGCGCTGCGTGGTCAGCCGTGCCTGCCCGGGATAGCCCTGGGCACTTTCGTAATCCGTCACAAGCGCTTCGGTATAGACGATGGCCGCGCCGTTTTGCGCCCGGCGCACCAGAAAATCCAGCACGTCCTGGCGCGGGATGCTGTCGCCGGAGGATGACATGCGCGTCATCGGCGCCACGCCCAGGCGGTTCTTCAGCCGGAAGCCCTTCAACTCAAACGGTGAGAAAGCCTTTCCGTCACTCATGATCCCACCTTCAGCCGTTTGGCGATCTCCGCGACATGCCGGCCCTGGAAGCGCGCCATGCCCAATTCTGCCTCGCTCGGCACACGGCTGCCATCGCCGCCCGAGATGCTGCTCGCGCCATAGGGTGAACCGCCATGGATGACGTCCATGCCCATCTGCCGTTGTTCGGTATAGGGCAGGCCGACGATGATCATGCCCTGATGCAACAAGGAAACGTGCGTGGTCAGGATCGTGCTTTCCTGGCCCCCGTGCTGGGTTGCCGAGGTCACGAAAACGCTGCCGACCTTGCCCACCAGGGCGCCTGAGAGCCACAGCCCGCCAGTCTGATCGAGAAAGTTGCGCATCTGCGCCGCCATGTTACCGAAACGGGTCGGCGTGCCGAAGATGATGGCATCGGCCTCGGCCAACTGCTCAGGCCGCATCACCGGCACATCGGCGAAGGCCTGTTGCGCCTGGGCCGCGCCGCTGGCCTCCAGCTTGTCCTGCGGCACCAGCTCCGGCACCCGGAACAACTGCACCTCGGCGCCCTCCACCTCGCGCGCGCCTTCGGCCTCGGCCTGCGCCATCTGCCAGGTATGGCCATACATGCTGTAGAACACCACGGACACTTTCACAGACATGGACTATCTCCTCTCATTGAAGATGCGTGTGTGATAGTCGGCAAAGCATGGCGATCCACGCGCTTTGTGTAAAGTATGCAGTTTTTGGTAAGATACTCACTTGACAGTTCCATACTTACTTCAAGGAAACGTATGGTTCAGACAGAGTGAACAGCTTAACCAGTAAATACGCCTGTCAATACGGGCGAAGGTCGAGGGAAAGAAGATGCCGGAAGGAGAACATTGCGCCGTCGAGGTCACCCTGCGGGTGATCGGCGGGCGCTGGAAGGTCTTGATACTGCGGGAACTGTTCACGGGCACCAAGCGCTTCTCGGAGCTGCAGCGCGGCATCATCGGCGTCACCCAGAAGATGCTCACCCAGCAGCTGCGGGAAATGGAATCAGACAGCATCGTCCACCGCAAGGTCTATCCCGAGGTCCCGCCCAAAGTGGAGTACTCGCTTACCCCGCTGGGCGAAAGCCTCTGGCCCATCCTCATGACCATGCACGACTGGGGCATGCGGCAACTGAGCGAGATCGGCCAGGTGCCTGCGCCCCTGGTGCAGGATACCGGGAGTAGCTAAACGGGCTGAGCTCAACTTAGTATTGCGTCAACCCGAACCCATATTCAGACACCGCTCAGATGCGGCCCGGAAGCCCTACCCGGTCCGCTTTGCAAGCCAGGGTAAGCCCAACTATCATTAACTATCAATTCATCACAAATTGATGGTTAATGAAACTGCCGCTCGCGCCGCGAGGCACCTGCGCAATATGCCCGCGCCTATCTCCACACGAAAAGACGGCAACGACACCACCTACCTCATCCTGCATCAGCTTGGCGTCATCCGCCAGGCCATTACCGCCCTGCATGACCATCTTGGCCGCCAGGCATAAGCACAGCGCAATGCGGAGCGCCTGTTACGCAACGCACCCGCCTTGCACGAGCATCTCAATCACCGGCAAATTGCCCTGCTCACAGACAAGCAATCCAGCGGATTTCGAGAAACGGGTTGAGGGTGGATTTTCCATCAAAGCTCCTCCTGTTGGCACTACCAGCTACAGGACGCATGCCGAGAACCGGCATGCGCCATAAAAATCAGGAAGCGTAATGCTGCTTTTCCCGGAACTGGATCAGCACCTTGGTATAACCATCGATGCGCTCATCGAACTTCTCATAGGCATCGGGCGCCTGATCGATCTGGATGCGATGACTGACGATCTGGCTGGGCTTGGCCCGGCCCATGATGATCAGGTCGCGCAGATACTCGTTGAACTGCTTGACCGGACACTGGCCCATGCCGACCGTCACCGCCTTGTCGAAGAACTCGGCAATCGGCAGCGGGAAGACACCCTTTCTGGCTGAATCGCTGGCAGCTCCCGGATCCGGCGCGATATATACCCCGACGATCCCGATATGACCGGCGGCGTTGACCAGCCGGACCATGTTGTCCAGCACCTGCGTGGGATTCTCGCGGCTGTAGTCCTGGTCGTCGCGCGCCTGATAGCCCACGGCATCGATCACGCAATCCACGCCCTTGAGCTTTTCCTCGCCGGGCCGCAACCGCTGTTGCAGCGCCTGATTCGCCTGGCGCAACTGGAAGATCTGCTCCACCGGGTCGCCATCCCGGACGTTGATCGGCGTGGCACCAAAGGCGCGGGCCTTCTCCAGCCGCTCGGGGATGAAATCGATCACATAGATCTCCGAAGCCCCCTTGAGCGAAGCGCTCAGTGCCGCCATCAGGCCCACCGGCCCGGCACCGAAGACGGCCACGCTCCGGCCCGGCCCCACATGGGCCAGCTCGGCGCCAAAGTAGCCTGTCGGGAAGACATCGGCCAGCATGATGAAATCCTCTTCCCATTCATCGAAAGGCTCGCCCGGCAGCTTCAGGCAGTTGAAGTCGGCATTGGGCACCAGCACGTACTCGGCCTGGCCGCCCTGATAGGGTCCCATACCGGCATAGCCATAAGCCGCGTGCGGCTGCTGCGCGTTCATGGTCAGGCACATGTTGGTATACCCGCGGGTGCAGTTGTGACAGAAGCCACAGGCGATATTGAAGGGCAGTACCACACGGTCACCCTTGCGGATGCTGCTGACCGCCTCGCCCACCTCCTCGACCACGCCCATGATCTCGTGCCCGACCACATGCCCGGGCTCCAATGGCGTCCGCCCCTCGTACATGTGCAGGTCACTGCCACAGATCGCCGTGGTCGTGACCCGCAACACCGCATCCCGCGGACCGGCCTTCGCAGGACGCTCCCAGTCATTCACCTGCATGTTGCGCTCGCCTTCGTACACGACAGCTTTCATGATCATCTCCTTTCGCCAGGCCAAGATGCAATTTTGGACTGCCCATGCATCGGGAGGTTCTGGAAAGAGTCAGCCAGCGAAAGACAGAATCATCAGACCAAAGGAGGTGTCGCGCTGCTGGTGCATAAAATCCCAACCCGCCTTCGATCGCTTGTTGGAACAAGGCGCTGGGGTTAGGATCAGCGCATGTGTGGACGCTATAGCCTGGGCCGATCCCACCTGACCCAGCTCTCAGCCACGCTGGGGCAGGAATTCCCGCCGCTTGCCGCGCGCTACAACATCGCGCCGGGCCAGGATGTGCCCTGCATTCGTCAGGATGGATCGGGTTATGTACTGGAACAACGCCACTGGGGCCTGATCCCGCCCTGGGCCAGGGACACCCGCTTTGGGCAGCATACGATCAATGCCCGGGCCGAGACGGTGGCCGACAAACCGGCCTTCCGCAGCGCGTTTCGCCGGCATCGCTGTCTCATTCCCGCTGATGGTTTCTACGAATGGCAGACCACGCCACAAGGCAAGCAGCCATGGTATTTCCGGCTGGCATCCGGGCAGGACTTTGCCTTCGCCGGGCTCTGGGAACATTGGGAGAGGCCAGACCAGGTGGTCGACTCCTGCACGATCATCGTGCGGGCGGCCAATCCCCTGGTCAACGCCGTGCATGACCGCATGCCGGTCATTCTCGATCCCGCGGATTACGTCACCTGGCTTGATCCTGCCCAGCAGGACCCGATCTTCCTGCAGACACTGCTGCAAGCCTACCCGGAGGAGCTGATGCAGGCCTGGCCCGTCAGCCGGGCGGTGAACGCCTCGCGTGTTGATTGCCCGGAATTGATTGAGCCGGTGGGATAGAGACTTTACATTCTCGGCCCATGTAGAAGAATTTGCGGCCAGTTCATCACTCTCTGCATCTTACGCATGTCTTGTGCACCTCAGAGGAGAAACCCAAATGGTCTTTCTCTTTACAGCCCTTTATTAGATGTAGTTCCAGATCTATCCGCATGGTAGTCTGTACAGGAGAAGCTATGCAAAACGCATACCAATCCGAAAAGCTATGCCTTGCTTGCCGTTGCCTGATGCTCTTTCAAAGCCAAGACGAGCGCAGTCAATCGCAAGGGTCAGGGTTGACTGATTCATATTTTAAACAATGGGGCCAAACTCGATTGAGAAGCACCAGGCCCAAGTATGATGATTAACATCGACGCACCAATACTCCCCAAGGACGCAATATGAAGAATCAGCCCAACATTGAACATCCCTCGCCCCAGGACGCAAAATCAGCGTTGGAAACTTGGCGAATACTGTTCCTCGACAACGCCGCCAACATTGAGCAGCTGAAAACGTCCTGTAAAAAAGGCGGATACGATGTTGTGGGTTCGACCACCATCAAAGATTCATGGGCGTTTCTCAATGGGAAGGATCATGTCGACGTCATCGTCTGCGCCGCGCACCTTGAAGAGGAGTCGATGTTCCATTTCCTGCAGGATGTACGTGCCAACAAGATGCACGGCAAGACAGCGTTTCTGATTTTATCTCTTGAGCCGGGTATTTCGGCCGCGCGAATAGACCGTTCGACGGAGCGCGTGGGCATGTTGCTGGGCGCTGACGGCTATCTTGTCATGCCGGTATTTGACGCGGCCGAGTTGATCACCCAAATACAGCTGCTGCAGCCGGCGATCCCAATGCTGCAACAGTCGGCTACGGAAGAGGAGAAAAAAAACGCGGGGTAGAAAACCTACCTTCTCCTGGCGCGGATGGAGCAGCTGATTCCTTGGCCGCAGCTGGAAGCCCAGATCGGGCGCCACTATCCCCAAGGGAGCCAGGGCCGGCCACCGTACCGCTTGTCCGTCATGCTCCGGGTGCACTGTCTGCAGCTCTTTTATAATCTCAGCGATCCGGCCATGGAAGATGCGCTGTACGAGATTGCCTCCATGCGCCACTTCGCCGGGCTGCGCCTGTCTGATCCCTTGCCCGATGAGACCACCATCCTCAACTTCCGACATTTCCTGGAGCGCCATGACCTGGGCCAGGTCGTGTTTGCCCTGGTGAACCAGCATCTGGCGCAGCACGGTCTGATGCTGCGCGAGGGCAGCATCCTGGATGCCAGCATCATTGCCGCCCCCAGTTCCAAAGAACCAATCTGGCCAGGAATACCCACCGGCTGTACTGGCTGGCAGCCTTTGCCAACCTGCTGATCGGTAGTAGATACACGTCATCACGGGCGTAGTGCGCCCAAGTTCCGCCAATTAGTCGGAAATCGGGCCGAAAGCAAACAGATAAACCGGGAAACTCGGCTGAAATCCCGGAGTTTCGGACCAGTACCGGCGCCAGAGCCCGAGATCAGCCGTTGTTCAGAGGTTCTCTCAGACAAGAATCATTGATACGTTACTTCGTGGCAACTGAAATAATTTTTACTGCCAACCCCCCTCCAGGGACAAAGGTGTTTAATGCTTCTGCACCGATATCGAATAGCACCTCACGATCTGATATCTTACCCATGTATTTTTTAAAGCTTTGCCCATTACCGAACACTTCTCCACTCAGGCCGTCAACCTCAACGATTCCAATCTTTCCTTTTGAACTCCATGTATACTCAAAGGCAAACACAGGCCTATAGTATAGATGCATAGATTCTATCTCTGATTCATCAGCGATGATTTCATCAGCGTCAACTGCTTTAGCAATTTTGCTAGTGACCTCCTGAATCAGGTACGCACCTCGGACTTCAGGCTTAAGAAATTCTTCTCCTTCAGGTTTTTCTACCTCCTCAGGGCGATACCTCTTTAGATATTCCTGATGATCTCTCGTCTTCCGAGCATCTTTCATACCATCCAAAAAGCTTTCGTGAGCAATTTCTTTTGCACAGGTTTCAACGGCGTCAATTGTAATAACCCTGAGGGGAAAATCTCTTGGCTGGTACTCCTCTCCATTTACATTGATTATTTTAGCATCTAGATTCGTAATCGGCACACTGTATTTTGTTGAACGCCTAAACTCCACACGTCGCCTAGCCTTAACGAACCAGAACGGCTCGAACCGCTTTTCCACTCCCGTATTAATTATTTCTTCTTCTTTTGGCTTATCCCAGAACTTCAGCTTTGTCAATGTTCCAAATGCGTCCATTTTCTTTTTCTCGGCATGCTCTTTCGCAGCCGACTCTGGAAAAGTTTCCTTAAATACAAATACCTTCTTTGCCTTATCTGAAAGCAACATATCTTTACCCACCCATTTTCAAATGATTGATATTTTAAAGTTGGATCGCGCGGGAATTTACCAGAATCTCTCTTGGCTATTCGGGCCTCTCCTATCGGGCGCGGCGCAGGCCGATCTCGTAGGTTCAGAGCACCTTACTGGCTTTGCTCCTGCCATCCTACACAGCACATCATAGGGCCTGAAAGCCAGCCACCACCTCCTACCGCATCTGACACCACTATATTGATGAATTCGTTCATTTTGCGGGTCATGGGTTTCGTGTGCGGCCTGGCCGTTCAGCTTCTGGTCTTTGGGAGAATAGTCGGATCAGGCTGATTATGCCAGATCATCCGGCTTCAACTATCGCAGCCCTGTCAGGATGCCGAATACCAGCCCGCGTCTGAGCATATGAGACCCGATACGCTCAGTCCCACCGCAACCCCGGAAAGTCCGGGTACCACGCACTATGGTCGCCTTCGTGGTTGTCCATGCCCGGCCGGGTGAGGTCGCCCTTGGGCGGCGCATAGCTGGAGATGCGGCGTTCGGGCTGCTCGTGCCAGCTGAGATTGAAGGCCGCCAGCTTGGGGAAAAACGACATGCTGCCATACGGCAGGTGGTCGTGAATCCACCAGGCCAGCGCGCGCCAGTCCGCTCCTTACTCGTAGCGGTCTGCGAACCAGGGGATCACGATGCAGGCGGTCGCGCCCTTGTGGCCGGCCGCATCGCGCCGGTCCCAGATGTGGCGGGCATGGTTGGCCTCGTTCGAGGCACAATTGAGCTTGTGGTGATTGCCGAATTCGTTCACAGCGCAGGAGCGATAGGCGGAACGTATGGTGATGCGCCCGAAGGTGGCCTGTAGCGGTTCGAGCAAAGTTTCGCAAAGTTGCCGGCCGACCTCGATGGCCAGGTCCGGGTCATCGGGAATATTGGGTATGCCATGGAAGTTGGCGATTTCGCTGTACAGAAAGTCGCGCATGTAAAACGACCGCGACAGCCTCACCCGGCCCAGGGTCTCCAGTGCTTCCATACTTTGTGGTTTGCGCATGCGTGCTCCGGGCCTGTGTATCTTGATGGATAGGGACAAACTGCCTGCCTCGCTATGTACCATTCTTCGAAGATCTATTCCTCTTTCCCACATACCGCATCCGCTACAGGGGCTTGATAGCGTTGGTGCAGGTTATTGCACATCTGCGCAAAGTAGGCACGCAGGTACTCGGGTGCAAGCACCTCGACCTCATCGCCGATACCCAGCAGCCACCAGCGCAGTTGCCGGCTGTCTTCCAGCGTGGCGCGCAGCAGCATGCCGTCTTCAGCGGGCTGGAGTCGCTGATCCGGGTGCAGCGGCATCTCCTGGAGGTAACGGGCCACCGAGTTGCTGACCCAGAGCCTGAGCGCGATGGGCTGGTCTACCAGCGGATACTGAAAGGAGCGACGCACATACTCGCCAAGCTCAAAGCCCTGGGGCAGCTCGCGCGCGCTGTCGAGCAGGTTTGCTGTGCGCATGCGGTGCAGGGCGTAGTGACGGGGCTCGGTGTACTGCCAGGCAGTGGCCACGAGATAGAACACGCCGTCCCGATACACCAGTCCCAGCGGATTGAGCTGCATGGCCCGGGTCTCTGTTTGCTGGTGACGCGCATACTCGACCCTCACCTGCCGGTTCTCCAGCAGGGCCGTCTCGAGCGTGGTCTGCACTTCGGGCAATACCACCGGAGGCTGCAGCACCTGACCGCGATGGGCGATGCGCACCCGTTCGGTCCAGGTAGCCGGCCCCGAAGCCTCCCCGGCCTGCTGCAACACGACGGCAGCCTGATCAAAGTGCGGCTGGAGATGGATCATCGTGCTATGGGGGAAGATCGGGTGCAGTAACTCACCAGCCATGTGAAAGGCCAGCGCAGTATGCAGGTCCATGCCGGGCAGGTCCCAGAGCGGGGCGCTCTTTGTCCAGAACCAGCCAAAGGGCTTGTCGCGCTCATCACTTTGCAGCGGAAAGGCTACCGACAGATCCTGCAGATCCCGCTGAATGCTTCGCAGCGAGATTGAATAGCCCTGATTCTTCAGCTTTTTCTGTAACTGCTCGGCCGTGATCTTATGGGGTGCGTGCGGGATCAGGCGCAGCATGCTCATCTGGCGCAGCAGGGCGGACATGCAGAACTCTCCGGGAGTTAACAGATTTCAGAATGCCTGTACCGGCATCCTGTAGGCCGGAAACAAATGTCGCTCATACAGGTTGCGCCTCCGCGAGCACCTGATCGCGGATTTTTGGTGGCAGATCACCTGGGGTCGGCAAATCGACATCGATGCCTAGCAGATCTTCCAATTCGGCCTGCAGTCCGCCTAAGTCAAACAGCGTTGCCCCAGGGGACGCATCCACTAATACATCAAGATCGCCACTCTTGACCTTCACTACTTTCATCACTAGATGCTGGTTCGCTATCAGCAATCACGCGTTTTCCCATTACCTGTTCGATCAGGTTCAAAAGTGCTTGCTTCCGCATATGATAGAACTCATTGAAGTCATCGTTACGCAATGTCTGAGCAGGAATGCAGTGACTAGCCAGAATGTCATCCATTGCTGTGTCTACAAGCTGAACCTGTTGATGCTGTTGCAGGCGCTTTAGATAAAGCGATGGTGCTGCACCACCGATCATTCGGTTGGCTTTGTAAGAAATGGGCGTTTTGTTGATGATTGCATCGTACTGTTTTCGCCTGATGCCCTGTTTCTCACACCAGTCACGAGGAAAAATGTGATGAATGTCCAGCGCCACTTCCTCGGCGTCCAACTCCTTAATATTGGCCTTCCAGAAGAAATCCCGGGCTCCTTCGCGCAGAACCAGCACATTGATTCCCTTGTAGGCTGCACTGAGGCGAGATGTCAGGCGATCCAGGCGGTCTGGCTGAAAAGCGGCGTCAGCGATGGTACGAGGCTCGTCTGCGCCCCCTTCGATCCAGCTCAATAGTTCTTCCACATCATTGGCGATGCGGGTCTCAACTGCCCCACCATAAAGTTCACCCAGAACACCGCACCAATACCATCGTGCCAGCTTGGTATGGATGCGCGGCTCCAGCCAGCGTTCCCCAAGCAATGCCAGTACGGCAGCCAAGGGCGCGAGCTGAGTTCGATAAGGCAGATCACGCGGATTGGTGAGGCATTCCTTACGCAGGAATTTCGCGGCCAGCATAAATCCTTTTTCTACCTGCTCTGCCCAATCCCGGTAAGCCGCCAAAGGCAACGAGAGAATGGCCGACCGTTTGGCACTGACAGGTGTTATCTGCTTATCCTTCCGCCCTGCGGCAATATCTTCCCGGCGACGTTCCAAAGTGTACAGTAAAGTAACTGCCTGAAGAAAGTCAGTGGCCTCTACCCCGGCCAGCAAGGGTTCCCTGAACAAACGACGTTGACGTGAAGGCACATTACGCAAATTGCTCCCGAACCAGTCATCGCGCAAATTGTATCCGTCAGCAGCATAGCTGGCCGTTATAAGCTCGAAGACTGAAAGCGGCACACCGCCGGTATTCACTTTCTCAAAGACCAGACAAACCGCTTCCTTGGAGGTTTCCTTTTTCAGCTCTATAAGTGGCAGCTGGTAGCTACGAAATGCAGTAAGGATTTCCTTGCGAAATCTCATGTACTGGCCGAAGCACTCGGGCGCGTGTTCCTGCAGGCTTTCTTCCCAACTGTCCGAGTTAAGAATCTCGCTGCAGGGGAAATAAAGCTGGCGACACTCCAACTCGCGACTGGACAGATCCAGCACCACGTCACGACCGAAGTTGGCCTTCTGCTTGCGATCCGGCTCGACGGCGAGCAAGGCGTCATCCAGCCGATCCGGCCCTTCCAAGGCGGTTAAAATGTGCAGATAATAGTAACGCTCGATTGGCTTGCCTTTGTTATCACGCGTCTTGACCGTGCCCTTGAGGGCCAGCACCTGGGTCAAGGAAGTAAGACGCTGCTGACCATCAAGGATCAGGGATTCCGCTTCCGGCGGTAAACCGAAAAAAGGCACATTCTCCACTGGCCGCACCTGAAAGCGGGCTTCGCCACCAGTTTCCAGCAGCATGACCGCACCAACTGGAAATGAGCGGGCAATGCTGACGAGAAGCCCACGCACATGCTCATCATCCCAAACCCAGCCACGCTGAAAATCCGGCAGCTGAACCTTGCCCTTGACGATGTCACCCAGGATATCGGGCAACAGACGCTTGGTACTATCAAAAGTGCTCATATCCCCTTCCCTTTTTTGATCCAAGCCACATTCATGGCATGGCGAGGCCCACTGCTGCGTCTCCCAAGGACAGGTCGAAGATGAATGGGCGCAAGAAATCTGCTGTCATTATTTGTTGCATCTGGAAATGTGCAGAATAGTCGGTTTAACCATTCTTTGCACGGCAGGGCCAGCCTCACTTCCTCACATGAATCCTATCCGCTGCTTCGCGCCGGGCTTGGCCTGACACTCGGCGGCCAGTGCTTCCAGCACGCGCTGCGGGCTGACAGCCTGCGGCAACAGGCGCAGCTTGCGTTGCACGGTGGCAAAGTCACCCGGCGTGAGCCGCTCGAGACGGGCAAGCTCGCGGCGCTCGGGCATGCCGTCACGCAGGGGCAATTGCAGGCTTTTGAGCAATGCTTCCCAGAGCTTGCCAGCCTGGGCGGGTGTGAGGTAATCGAAACGGATCTTCAGGTCGAAACGGCGCAGAACGGCCGGATCGAGCCGTTCCATGAGGTTGGTGGACATGACCAGCAGGCCCTCGTAGGCCTCCATCTGCACCAGAAGCTCATTGACCTGCGTGAGCTGCCAGTGCTCGCGGGCCTGAGCGCGATCCTGCAGAAAGCTGTCGGCCTCGTCCACCAGCAGCAGGGCCCCTTGCTGACGGGCAGTCTGGAACATGCGGGCAATGGCGGCTTCGGTATCGCCGACATAGCGGCCCAGCAGGTCGGAGGCGCGGCGCTGCAGCACGGGCATGTCGAGCGTCTGGCCGAGGTAATGGGCAAAGGCGCTCTTGCCGGTGCCGGGTGGGCCATAGAGGGCAATGCGGCCACTGCGCAGCTTTGCCAGGCCCTCGGCGAGATCAGGCAGGGCGTGATCGGCATTCAGGGCGTCGAGCCGGTAGTCGAGTGCCGGGACCTGGCCGCCAGTGGCAACCGGGCCGCTCAGGCGCAGGCCCTCATCGAGCACGCGGCTGAGTACCGGCTCCAGCCTGTCGCCCGGGTAGTCGTCAAGATGGCTAGCGATGCGGGCGGCGCGCTGGATCTGCGCGGGCGTCAGTGACTCGATACGGCTGGTACGCTGCAGCCACTCGGGCGAGACCGGCAGGTTGTGAAATGCGCCATCGAGCATGCGCCGGCGCACCGATTGCGGCGGGGTACCGAGTTCGAGCACGAGATCGAAGGGCGCAGGGCGGCGGGATCGATCTGATGGACGATGTTGCTGATCCAGATGGCAGGCACGGGGTTGCTTTCGAGCAGGCGGTTGAGCCAGGACTTATGCTGGCTTTCCCGCAGGTCGCCGAAGGGCCCGAAATCAGGGAAGACGTCCTCGATTTCGTCAAAGATCAGGAGGTGCTTGCGGCTACGCGCCAGCAAGTGCTGCCCGAGCTGAAAGGCGCGAAAACGTTTTTCGCCCTTGATGGGGTTGCCGTGACGATCCTGGTCCGCCACTTCATAGGCGCTGAGACCGCATTCGCTGGCAAGTACCCGGGCCAGTTCGCTCTTGCCGGTACCCGGCGGGCCATAGAGCAGGATGTTCACGCCCTTGGTGCCGCGTGCCTGGGCGGCTTTCAGATAGTCGTGCAGCAGCCCGAAGTCCTGTTCAATGTGACTGAAGTCACCCGGCAGCAGGCGGCTGCTGCGGCTATCGGCAAAGAAGTATTGCAGCAGGAACTGGACATTGAAGTTGGCGTCGAGCAGGACCTCCTGCAGTTCGGACAGGAGTTCGAGCTTGTTGGACATGCGAAACAGGCTCTTGTCGTCGATCCAGAGCAGGCCGGTACGCGGCAGGGTAGCCCCATGTGCGAGGGCTGCGGCAATGGCATCCACTGGCTGGTCGAGCATGGTGGCGAGCACGGCGCAGGTGCGGGTGCGATCAAGGCAGCAGGCGCAGGGCCCAGAGCGCGTTGCGCCTGGAGGCGGCATCGGGCAAGCGGATATTGGAGAGATTGGCGGGCAATCTGAAGCGGTGGCTCATGCGGTATCCTCCCTGGTGATGGAGACCAGCATAGATCCGCATGGCGACAATTTATGTCGCAGTGAAAATTCTGCCGAAGATCAGGCCCACCTAGGAGCCTGCGTTCTCCTGCTTATTATTTGCTTACCGGTGCTAGCACTAGAGATCCGCAGAGCGCCTCGATCCAGCCATTCATGGCCTGAGAGATCAGGCC
Organism: Thermithiobacillus plumbiphilus; assembly: GCF_038070005.1. Taxonomy (NCBI): domain Bacteria; kingdom Pseudomonadati; phylum Pseudomonadota; class Acidithiobacillia; order Acidithiobacillales; family Thermithiobacillaceae; genus Thermithiobacillus; species Thermithiobacillus plumbiphilus. The sequence continues at coordinate 87,208 of NZ_JBBPCO010000006.1, forward strand.
GAGGTCACCACCATAGCCGGGGAAATTTGCAAGCAGGAAGCGCCCGTCCGACACTTCCTTCCAGCCTGTTATTGCCAAGTTCTCCAGAATACCTCTGGCCGTAGCAGTCATGGCGGGACGCGGCTCGCCACGGATATCGAGCCTCCAGCCACTGGGCTCCAGCACAAGGTCCAGCACCAGCTTATTACCTGTTTTGAGGGGAAGGTGCAGGAAGAGCACATCCGCCAGTGAATCGGGGTCAGGCCAGAACTGCCATTTCAATCCTTTGGCACAATCTGGAAGCGGCCAGTCCCGCGCCAGCGTTTCCAGGTGGCTACGCATATCATTGCGAAGATCCTTGACAGCCTTACAGAGCTGCAGAACGCCCTTTTTATTGTCAGACTGGTTGATGAAATCAATAAAGCTTTTGTCCATGCCTGTACCCTTCTCCAGCTTGCGCAGGGAGTTGATGAAATCGGTCAGAAAGATCAGATATTTCGGATCTGCAGTGGGTACGCAGGCCTCGAGCCCTGCGAGGATCTGGTCGAACAACTGGGCATAACGCACGGGTACCCAACCGCCCACTGATGCGGTGGGGTACAGCGACAGCAAGATCCTGACCAGGGTTCGGCTGCCTTGCTCGCCTGCCAGATAGCTTTCGTATTCAGTAAAGGGATTGTAGGGAGCGGCGTAGATCTTGTTCTCTATACCGATGAGCAGATCGTCGTTCTTGATCACCAGATCCAGACGCTTGCTGTTCGCTGTCGGCACCTCCCGATTGACCTCCACTCCGGTCAAGGGATTCGACGAGACAGTCTCATGGCCAGCCGCTGCTAGCAGGGCGCGCAAGACCAGATCCCCCAATCCGTGCGCTTCAGCGGGATCGAGGTAGAAGGCGAGAATGTTGCTGCAGACGTTCTCGTAGTGCGGGAAGCCCGCGATCTCAAGAAAGGTCCGTTGCGTCGCGGGCGCCGCGGGCAGACGCTGGAAATCATTGATGAGCTGCTGCAGGTGATTGAGATCCAGGCTCACAGGGATTTCTTTGAAACATTCATGACAGCACTCATGTGGAATCCTTCTGGTGATGGCGGGTCTGGCCGCACTTTTCTCGCCCGGGCCGGGGATGGTCGAAGAATATAGCCGAATTTTTGTTTCTGGCGCAGGATATGACTGCTATGCGACAAGCCCTGTCGCATTGATCCCGCATCATGGCCTTTTGAACTGCCGGGAGCGAAGCATGTGTGGATACTGTACGGAAGCGGCCTTTCTGTTTCAGCAGTATGGCGGTTGGCAGAACGATCAACCCGAGTCCGAGCTTTCGCTCAGTGATCAGTTGCTGGCCTGGCAGATGCTGGAGCATCCCTGGCCATTGCTGCGTGAGGGCAGGCCCGGAGACCTGCTGGCCCTGGTGATCGCGTGCCGCTGGATTTGTGAGCAGTGGCATCCGGCAGCAGGCACGCCGAAAACCGTCGAGCAGGTCGCACCCCTGATGCTGCAGGCCCGGCAATATCTATCTCAGGATGCACGCCTGCCGGAGCTGCTGCAGGACCTGCTCAATCCCGCTGCCTGGCGAGACCAGGTCTGGCAGCAGACACCGCACGCCATACTGCTTTCAGCCTGTCAGGCGGTGGTGGATCATTATCTTGATGTGCTGAGCCTCGCGCCGGCAGGCCCGGATATGCCCGAACCCATACTGGTACTCGGCGGCGGAGAGGATATCACGCCGCTGCGGCCGGCGACGGGGCCTCGGCTCGAAGACTTGCTGGTGTGCCTGCCGGCTCTTTGTTTCAGTCTGGCCTGGCTGGCGCAATGGCCCGCGAAGCGCGAGCGCCTGGAATCGGTGATGCGTCATGAGCCGCGCATCAGCCCGGACTTCGGTGCGATTGTACTCTGGCCGCAGCGGCTCGCCGTCCTGTGTCTTGGCAGGCAGCAGGGGCTGGATTGGCTGCTTGCCTATCCTGCCCCGCTGCGCCCGGAGGTCCTGTACTTTGCCTGGCTGCGGCTCGATGCCTTGAAAGCAGGCGCGCAAGCCTTGTCCAGGCGGCTGGAAGCGGATAACAGCGGCTTCTATGACCCGAGCGGGGTGCTCTGGGCCTTGGGATCGAATGATACTCTCACGCTCTGCCGATGAGGGCGTGCACCTTGCCCCGGACTTCCGCCAGTTCTGCGGCAGAAACCTGGCCTTTGTGGCGTGCCTAGCGTGTGATCCAATCATTGTCCAGGGCAAAGCCATCCAGCAGCGTCGAGAGTTTGTATTCCATGGTACGAATCAGGATTTGTGCAGAGACGCACAGCACCGATTGGCATCCAGGATTCGGATTACAAGGTTGCGCGCAGCTCGAAAGATGCGGCTTCTGCCTCGACCCTTGTGCGCCGACCGTGGCTGGGATTGAGTTCAGTTTTAACCTTTAGCAAGCCATAACGTTTCATGAGTGCGACATCCCGTGCAACAGCCCGGCGATCGCGGGAAAGCTCGGCGGCAATTTCCGTAATGGAACTGGCATGTCTTCGGACAGCGCGCAGAAGCTCAATTCGACGCGGCGTCAAAACAGCTGCTAAATCCCTGGGATCCTCGAAGCTGATGCGCCGGGACGGCGCAATTGGTAGCCCCGCATCGGCTTTCCGGGCGGTTTCCTTGCCACGGGCAAAAAACGCCTCTACCGATTCGGTGCCGATGACATCTTTTGCCGGCGCATGTTCCCGCGCGGGTAGATTTGGCCGATCTTCAACTGGCTTATGTTTTTCGCCGGCCCGTTCGAGCTCACTCTTCTTGCCAGATCGCATAACACTCCTCCTGGAACCGGGTTTCGATATCTTCGTAGCTGGTGAACTCCACATCCTCTACCGCACCCCGGAAATGGCGGTGGTGATGGCCATGATTGTTGTCGTAGCCAAGGATCCGGCCATTATCCACGCCACACAACCTGGTATTGATGTATGCCAGATTATAAGCAACTACCTGGCCCGAGGCGTTCCGCCATACCTCGCGGCGAAGAATTCCGCCGCCCTTTCGCTGAAATCTTTCATCAACCACCTTCTGCAAAGCCGCTGACTTTGTGATTTTCTTTGGCTGCTTTTTGCCCATTGATTCAGTATAGACTGCAGATAGGAGTATTTATATCCCGCCTGGCGATGAGAACGGACAGTCCTGGCAAAAAGCTCATGGGCTTGGGAAACATCCCATGCACGTCGGGAGGTCAGATCGCAACAGTATTGGTAAGCGAAGACAAACGGCTGATTTAAGAAATTCGCTACCCCTCCAGATGCCCGACCTTCACGAAAATCAAGCAACCCGGCTCGCTGAAGGGCTGGTGCTGGCTCATGTGCGGGCTGCGCAGCCAGGTACCGGCCGGGTAATCGCCGAACTCATCCTGAAAAACGCCGTCCAAGACGAAGATCTCTTCACCGCCGTAATGCCGGTGCGGCTGGAAATGCGTACCCGGCTGCCAGCGCACCAGCGCGGTGTGCTCGGTGGCGAATTCCGCCAGCGGCAGTACCGTCAGGCCCTCCTCCAGGCCGGGGCGCCAGGCGGCGCTATGGGTATCGATGACCACGCGCTGGCTATCGGCGGGGTCCTGATAGCGCAGCTTCACCAGCAGCACGCAGCCGTCCGGGCTGTAGGGCGCGTGCACGGAGTTGTGTGGATTGCGCAGATAGGTACCGGCGGGATATTCACCGAGTTCATCGGCGAAGGTGCCCTCCAGCACCAGGATCTCCTCGCCCCGGGGATGGTTGTGCTGGCTGAACCGCGCGCCTGGCGCATAGCGGACGATGGAGGTGGCGCGCGCCTGCTCCGCGCCATTGCGCTCCAGCATCTTGCGCTCCACGCCCGGTAAAGGTGAGGGCTGCCAGGGTATATTGTTGGTGTCGATGGCGACACGCTCGGCATGGTCGGCATTGATGAGCATGGAATGACCTATGGTTTCCTTAAGGTGGGTATATTACGTTAGAGTACATACTTCACAATGCGTTGGCTATCGGTTACAACTAGCACATCCGTGCCGGCCCCTGCCGGCATCCTTTCACTGGCAGATCCTCTGCCCCGGATTCAGATTCAGGAGACCCCATGGACGTACGCGCAGCAGTCGCCTTTCAGGCCGGCAAGCCCCTTTCCATCGAAACCGTGCAGTTGCAAGGCCCCCGGGCCGGCGAGGTGCTGGTCGAGATCAAGGCCACCGGGGTCTGTCATACCGATGCCTTCACCTTGTCCGGCGCCGACCCCGAGGGCCTGTTTCCGGCCATCCTCGGCCATGAGGGCGCGGGCGTGGTGGTGGAGGTCGGGCCGGGCGTCAAGTCGGTCAAGCCGGGCGACCACGTCATCCCGCTCTACACCCCCGAGTGCCGCGAATGCGAGTATTGCCTCAACCCCAAGACCAACCTCTGTCAGGCGATTCGCCCCACCCAGGGCCGGGGCGTGATGCCCGATGGCAGCAGCCGCTTTTCGATCAATGGCGAGATGATCCATCACTACATGGGCACGTCCACCTTCGCCAACTACACGGTGCTACCCGAGATCGCGGTGGCCAAGATCCGCGAGGACGCGCCCTTTGACAAGGTCTGCTACATCGGCTGCGGCGTGACCACCGGCATCGGCGCGGTAATCTATACCGCCAAGGTCGAGCCCGGCAGCAAGGTGGTGGTCTTTGGCCTGGGCGGCATCGGGCTCAATGTGATCCAGGGCGCGCGCATGGCCGGCGCCGACATGATCGTGGGCGTGGACATCAATCCCGCCAAGCGCGAACTGGCCGAGAGGTTCGGCATGACTCACTTCGTGAATCCGCGTGAGGTCGAGGGCGACCTGGTGCCCTATCTGGTCGATATCACCAAAGGCGGCGCGGATTACAGCTTCGAGTGCGTCGGCAACTCGACCCTGATGCGTCAGGCCCTGGAGTGCGCCCATAAGGGCTGGGGCACCAGCGTGATCATCGGCGTGGCCGGCGCCGGCGAGGAGATCAGCACCCGGCCCTTCCAGCTCGTCACCGGGCGCAACTGGCGCGGCTCGGCCTTCGGCGGCGCGCGCGGGCGCACCGATGTCCCGAAGATCGTGGACTGGTACATGGAGGGCAAGATCAATATCGATGATCTAATCACCCACGTCATGCCCCTGGAGCGCATCAACGATGCCTTTGACCTGATGCACGAGGGCAAGTCCATCCGCAGCGTCATCACCTTCTAGGGAGGCCGCATGACTCTGGAACTGCTGGCCGAGCACCAGTGCTTTGATGGCGCGGTGCACTACTACCGACATCCCTCCAAGGCTTGCGATGCGCCGATGCGCTTTGGCATTTACCTGCCGCCGCAGGCCAGCCAGGGCCCGCTGCCGGTGCTCTATTATCTGGCGGGTCTGACATGCACCGAGGAGACTTTTCTGATCAAGGGCGGGGCCCAGCGCCTGGCCGCCGAACTCGGCATCATCCTGGTGGCGCCTGATACCAGCCCGCGCGATACCGGCATCGCGGGCGAGGACACGGACTGGGACTTCGGCAGCGGCGCGGGGTTTTATCTGGATGCCAGCGAGGCGCCCTGGGCGCAGCATTACCGCATGTACAGCTATGTCACGGCGGAACTGCCGGCGCTGCTGGCCGAGCATTTTCCTGTTGATCCCCAGCGCCATAGCATCTTCGGCCACTCCATGGGCGGGCATGGGGCGCTGGTCTGCGCCCTGAAAAACCCGGACCGCTACCGCTCCGTCTCGGCCTTCGCGCCCATCGGCGCACCGATGCAGAGTCCCTGGGGCGAGAAGGCCTTCTCGGGCTATCTTGGTGCGGATCGCGCAAGCTGGCGCGCCTGGGACGCCAGCGAACTGGTGCGCGAGCATCAACTGGCAAGCCCCATCCTGATCGATCAGGGCACGGCGGACAAATTCCTGCACGCGCAGCTCAAGCCCGAGCTTTTCGAAGCCGCCTGCCGCGAGTCCGGGCAAAGGCTCGAACTGCGCCTGCAACCAGGCTATGACCACAGCTATTACTTCATCTCAAGCTTCATGGCGGAGCACCTCCGCTTCCACGCAGCATATCTGAAAGCCTGACAAGGAGATTCACATGACGAACTTAGCGGGCAAGCGCGCCTGGGTCACCGGCGCATCCAGTGGTATCGGCGAGGCCACGGCTATTGCATTGGCCAAGGCAGGCGCAGAGGTGGTGCTCTCGGCCCGGCGCGAGGAGCGCTTGCGAGAGGTCGCGCAAAGCATCCAGAACGCAGGCGGCAAGGCGCAGATCAAACCTGTGGATGTAGCGGATCGCAGCGCCATGGAGCAGCTCGGCAAGGCACTCGAATCCATGGGCGGCATCGATATCCTCATCAACAACGCCGGTCTGATGCCGCTTGCGCCCATGCTCGATGGTCGCGTGGACGAGTGGGAGCAGATGATCGACATCAACATCAAGGGCCTGCTCTACGCCATCAACGCCGTACTGCCGGGCATGGCCCAGCGCAAACGCGGGCACATCGTCAATCTCGGTTCGGTGGCCGGGCGCGTGACCTTCACCGGCGGCGCGGTCTACTGTGGCACCAAGTTCGCGGTGCGCGCCATCTCCGACGCCCTGCGCAAGGAAGGCACGCAATTTGGGCTACGTGTGACCGACATCCAGCCGGGTGCTGTGGCGACCGAACTACCCCTGTCGATCCGCTCGGAAGCGGTGCGCGAGATGGCCACCGGCGCCGGCGGCTTCTACGGACCGGACACCGAGATCCTGCAGGCCGAGGATATCGCCAATGCCATCCTCTACGCCGTCACTCAGCCGCCGCATGTGGATGTCAGCGAACTGCTGATCCGCCCGCAGCGCCAGGAGGTTTGAGGCGGCGGGGCGGCGGGGCGCCGCTATCCCGCAAATCTCAGGGCCGGTCGTGCAGGTGGCGGCGAAACAGTCCAAGGGTGAGTTCCCAGGCCTCCTCGGCCGCGCTTTGCTTGTAGCTCTTGCGCTGGTCGCAGAAAAAGCCGTGGCCGGTGTTGTGAAACACGCGCATCAGAAAATCCCGATGCGCCGTGGTGAAGGCCTCGGCAATGCGGCCATGCTCATCGGCATGGATGGAGGTGTCCTGGGCGCCATAATAGAGCGCGACCGGGCCATGCATGTCCTTGATGTGATCCAGCAACGCGGGCCGGCCAAATGGATCGCTGGCCGGTGCGATGCCGGCGCCATAGAAGCAGGCTGCCGCCCGTGAGCGCTCGCCAAAGCGCTGGTGCGCGAGAAAGGCGAAGCGCCCGCCCATACAAAATCCCATCACCCCGAGCGCGCCGGCATCCACCGCGTCGAGATTCGCCAGATGATCCAGGGCCTGCCCGGCTTCCCGCATCACCTGATCGTCATCCAGAGTCCTGAGCCGCGAGATGGCGCCATCCATGTCCTCATAGCTGTACACGTCCCCGTGATAGATGTCCGGCGCCAGGGCCGCGATGCCCGCACCCGCGAGCCGCCGGCAGACATCCTGAATATGCCCATTGAGCCCGAAGGCCTCGATGAACACCAGCACCGCCGGGAAGGGCCCCTCGCCTGCCGGCAAGGCCAGATAACCGGACAGGCCCGGTGCGATCTCGCGCATGCCAGCCTCAGCTAGCGCATGCTCATTTTGCGTCATACCAGCCTCCTCGATCGCTGTCGTGCAAATCCCTGTTCGCGGACCTCAGGGAACAGCAAAGCCGCTGGCCGGGCAAGCGGCCCAAAGTCGGGGAAGCCCACCGTCATTGGCCAAAACCTGCAATTCCGGCATTTGCGACTATTCTTTCTGGTACCAAAGAGAGAAACCTGCCGTCGCCAGGCGGCAAGGCACAAGAAAAGAGAACGCCATAATGGCCCCACCGGCTTCAAAACGCCTGATCGGCTTTGGCTTTACCCTCGTGCTCGCGCTCATGACGCTGCTGACGCTCGTGGGATTGCTGCGCATGAAGGACATCTACCGGCATCTGGAAACCACCGCCAACGTGCACAACGTCAAGGCCGGGCTGGCATCGGCCATGCGCACCGCCGCCCGGGAACGGGCCGTGAGCCTCTACACCATGAGCCTCATGGATGAGCCCTTCGAGCGGGATGCGGAATTCCTGCGTTTCAACACGCTGGCCACGAAGTTCACGCGCGCCCGCCAGCAACTGCTGGCCATGCCGATCAGCGAGGAAGAACTGCGCCTGCTCGAGCGCCAGGCAGCCCTGGCCCGGATCAATCAGCCCCTGCAGAACGAGGTGGCGGACCTGATCATCGAGAGCAATCCATCCGCCAAGCACATTCTCCTGACCCGCGTGATGCCGATCCAGAACAAGGTCCTGGCGGAACTCGATGAAATGGTGGCGATGCAACAGAGAAAATCCATTCAGGGCTTTCAAGCCGCCGCGCATGCCTATCGGGCCGCGCAAGTTTCCATCATCGTGCTTGGCAGCCTCGCCATGGGCCTGGGCATTCTGATTGCCCGGCTCGTGACCCGCCGGGTAACCGAGGCGGAAGATGCCCTTTTCCAGGAAAAGGAGCTGGCCGAGGTCACCCTGCATTCCATCGGCGACGCCGTCATCACCACCAATGCCCAGGGATATATCGGCTTCATGAACCCCGTGGCGGAAGAGATGACGGGCTGGTCCCTGAGCGAGGCCAGAGGGGAGCAGCTCGGCAAGATCCTGCAACTGTTCAACAGCAGCACCCTGGAGCAGATGGAACATCCGCTGAGCCTGCTGCCGACGAAAGATGCCAGCGAACAGCAGCACACCCTGCTGTTGCGCCGCGATGGCCGCGAATACGCCGTGGCCCACTCCTGGGCGCCGATCCGCAACCGTACAGGCCGGCTCATGGGCGCCGTGGTGGTCTTCCACGATGTGACCACCGCGCGTCAGCTCGCCCAGCAACTATCCTGGCAGGCCTGCCACGACGCCCTGACAGGGCTGGCCAACCGGCATCAGTTCGAGGAGCGCATGGCCCAGTTGCTCGACAGCGCCCGGGCTCAGGGCAAGATGCATGTGCTGCTCTACATCGATCTCGACCAGTTCAAGATCGTCAATGACACCTGCGGCCACATGGCCGGCGACGAGCTGCTGCGCCAGATCGCCCTGCTCATGCAAAACCATACCCGCAGCACGGATCTGGTCGCCCGTCTGGGCGGAGACGAGTTCGCGCTGCTGCTGAAGGATTGTGACCAGATCCAGGGTGAGCGCATTGCCGAAACCCTGCGCCGCGACATTGCCGACTGGCGCTTCGTCTGGGAGGACCGCAGCTTTTCCGTGGGCGCCAGCATGGGCCTGGTGCCCATCCGTCCCGACACGCCCAGTCTGACGGCGCTTTTGAGTGCCGCGGACGCAGCCTGCTATGCCGCCAAGGACAATGGCCGCAACCGCGTTCACAGCTTCCGGCCGGATGACGGCGAGCTGGCCCGACGCCACGGCGAGATGCAGTGGGTATTCCGCATCCAGCAGGCCATCGAGGAAAACCGCCTCACCCTGTACTGCCAAACCATCCTGCCGGCCTTGCCGGCCGCCAGCGAGCCCCGGCATATCGAGATCCTGCTGCGCATGCGCGACGAGCAGGGCGAGCTGATCCCGCCCATGGCCTTCATACCGTCCGCCGAACGCTATCATCTGATGCCGGCCCTGGACCGCTGGGTGATCCAGCACACCCTGGACTGGCTGGCCAACCGTTCATCCGCTGAGAGAAACACCTTCCAGCGCTGCTTCATCAACATATCCGGGCAGTCGCTCTGCGAACCCGGATTCCTGAATTTCGTCACCCAAGCCATCCAGGCCAGCAAGGTCCAGCCGGAGCGGGTCTGTTTCGAGATCACCGAAACCAGCGCCATCGCCAATCTGAGCCAGGCACGCCAGTTCATGCACGAACTCAAGGCCCTGGGCTGTCACTTCTCGCTGGATGACTTCGGCAGCGGCATGTCTTCCTTTGGTTACCTGAAGAACCTGCCGGTGGATTATCTCAAGATCGATGGTGCCTTCGTGCGCGACATGACGGACGATCCGGTGGATCAGGCCATGGTGGAAGCCATCAACCGCATCGGTCAGGTGCTGGGCATCCAGACCATCGCCGAGTTTGTCGAAAATGACGCGATCCGGGGGGCGGTGAGCGCCATCGGCGTTGATTTCGTGCAGGGCTTCGGACTGCATCGCCCGAGCGCGCTCGACAGCTTTGCGCTGGAAATCCAGCCTCACGATCACGCTGACTTGATAGCCCACGCTCAGATATCCAGGCGCTCCATGAAGTAGCACAGGCAGTCCTGCCGGATCACGCGGGTGTCCAGGGTCAACATCGACGGCATCACCCGCCGCGCCGTGCGGATCTCGCCGCCATCACGAGAAAAGTAGCGCGCGCTGACATCCTCGCCGGTCTCATTGTGAGCCGCCAGGCCCGCATGGCTTCCCGTGCGCGCCCAGCCCAGCAGGGTACCGGCCGGCAGTTCGCGGAAGTTGAGATAATCGAGATCCCCCAGCAGGCGCAGCTCGGTATCGGCCTCGCCAAAGCCGAAGGAGACCGCCGGCGGCACGGTCACGATGGCCACGGTGTGAAATAAATCGATGTCGTGCGCGGCCACCGGATGTGCCGGGAGCTCCGCCAGATGCAGGCAGGCCTCCACGAATTCGCGCGCGTGCTCGATGCCGTAATCCTGGCCGGGTTGCCCGCACTCGATGGTCACGGATGGACACAGCTCGGCAAAGGCCATGCTCTGCACCCCGGTGGGCCGCAGAAAATACACCACGGTGCGCCCGAACAGGGTGGCCAGATGCAGGAAAGCATCATCCAGCCGGTTGACGCAGGCGTAATGCGGGTTCAGACCGGTGTTGTTGTGGATGTCGATGCTGGCGAAGACGCGCCTTGCGCGCATGATATCGACAATATCGCGCATCATGGCGTGCTCGGGGGAATCGCCGGGCTCACCACCGGGCCAGATGCGGTTGTAGTCCGGCTGGCCGTCCAGCCGCCGCAGGCCAAAGCGCGCGGCGCTGACATTGCCGGTAAAGATCGACAGCGCCCGGGGCAGTTCGCGGTCCTGATACTCTCTCAACAAGGCCTGCATCGCCCGCAGGCCGGTATCCTCGTTGCCATGCAGCAACATGGACACGAAAACTGGCTCCGGCCGGCGGCCCGGCAGATGGATCAGGGCCGGATCGGGCAGGATCTCGTGCAGGCGCGTCGCGTCCAGGTCGAGAAAACCCGGCGGCAGATGGTCGAGTATGGTCAGCATCGCTTCATTCCAGCGGGTTTGCGACAGTCCACATCCGCCCTCCTCATGATACGCCCGCAAAGCCCCGGGCTCACCCTTAAAAAATGACTGAAAACAGAGCAACCCAGGACAGGATCACCAGCACCACGACCACCCATAAGACACTATTGGAAAGCACGCGATTGAGGGAGAAATTGTTACGGGGCATGGACACATCCTCCATTGTCTTGGAATCAACAGGTCCAGAAACACAGGTCCGGCATGCACTGCCCGGGCCGCCACGGCAGGACAGTCTCAGACCGACCAGCCATGCACCGGCTTGGCACTCGCCTGATGCGCCAGGTAGGCAGCCGTCAGCTTGTGCATGTCCGGCCCGTGCCGCGCCACCCAGGCACGCTGCCAGGCAGCGCCATTCTGCCCACTCTCGGCCCGCGCCTCGATGATGCCGAGATAATGATCGCGATCCGCCGCGTCCAGCCCCAGGCTGTCCAATCCCGCATGGGCCAGCGGCAGCAGGGACTCCAGTATCAAGGTGCGGACATTGGCCTGCCGGCCCTCCAGCCAGAAGATTTCAGCACGCAGTCCATCCCGCGCGGCAGCATAGAAATTGGCGCTGGCGGCCTCGAAATCGAGCAGGGATTCCGGTGCCGGGTCCTGGCGCGCCAGGGCATGCACCAATCCAAAATAAAAGGCGGCATTGGCGATCATGTCCGGCACGCTGGGTCCAGCGGGCACCACCCGATGCTCGAGGCGCAGGTGCGGCAGACCATTCCCGCTGAAGCCGATCAATGGCCGGTTCCAACGCCAGATAGTGCCATTGTGCAGGCGCAGATGTTGCAAAAGTGCCGGATCGGCATCCGTATGCAGGGGCAACAATACTGGATAGCGATCCAGATTCTCTAGAAAGCAGGGTAGCAGGGAATCCCGCATGTAACCGCTACCAAAGGTCACCCGGTTACGGGACAGCGCGAGCTCATCCGGATCATCATCGACGGCGGTGGATTGCTCGAACAGCGGAATGCGGGTCTCGTCCCAGAGATCCTTGCCAAAAAGATAGGGTGAGTTCGCACTGATGGCCACCATGGGCGCGGACAGAATGGTCGCGGCATTGTAGAAACGCGCCGCCTCCCGGGCCGAAACCTGCAGGTGAATCTGGAAGGAGGTCGCCGCCGACTCAAGCATTACGTCGCGATGTTCAGTTTGCAGCAGCTCCCGCCCCTGGATATCCAGACGCAAGGGCCGCAGATGCCGCTGGCGCAGCACCTGCCGATTCAGCGCCCGATAGCGCTTCAGCGGCGACATGTTGCCAAGGTTCAGTTCAGATTCACGCACCGTGGGCAGGATGCCGATCATCAGCAGTTGCGCATCGAGCTGCCCGGCGACCTCGCGGCAGGAATCCCACTGCGCCGCCAGGCCTGCCGCCATCCGGCGCAGGACAGCGTCCCGCAGTTCTAGCGGCTGGCTATTGAATTCCAGGTTGAAGCAGGCCAGTTCGGGCACTACCAGCGGGCTGCCGAGCCGCTCTATCAACTGCTGATTCAGGGGGGCGGGCTGCATCGCCCGATCCACGATCCAGGCCTCCAGTTCATAGCCCGCCCGCTCCGGACCTTCATCAAAATGCCCCTCGCGGAACCACGCTGCCAGCAGGTCCGTTTCGCGATGCAGATGTTCGAGAAAGCGTGCGGCATCATCTGCCGTGAATGTGCTGCTGTCGATCTCGACACCCATGGCGACCTCCTGTCCATGAGCAAAACTATAGCGCGAGACCGATACTGAATCCTCAGACCATTTCCAGAGCCCGTGCGTTTGCTGCGCGCCAGGACCAGCCAGCAGTTACACCAGCTCCAGCTTGACCACGCCCAGCGCCAGCCACTTCACGCCCACGCTCTCGAAATTGATCTGGATGCGCCCCTGGCGCGCCCCGCCCTCGTAATTGAGCACCATGCCCTCGCCAAAGACCGGGTGACGGATGCGGCTGCCCAGTGGGAAAGGCAGGTCGGCGGCAAGCTGTCTCACGGCCCCCGATCCCTGGGCCATGCGCGGCGCATCGTCATAGACCGGCCGGCTCACCCGCGGGCGCGGGCGCAACTCCTCGATCAGCTCGCCGGGGATATCGCGCAGGAAGCGCGAGGGTAGACAACTGCGCTCCGTGCCATGCAGGCGGCGCGACTCGGCATAGCTCAGCACCAACTGGCGCATGGCGCGGGTCATGCCGACATAGCACAGCCGCCGCTCCTCCATCATGCCCTTGCTGTCCTCCAGGCTACGCATGTGCGGGAACAGCCCTTCCTCCAGTCCCACCAGAAACACCAGCGGGAACTCCAGGCCCTTGGCACTGTGCAGGCTCATCAGGTGCACGCAATCGCTCCAAGCCTCCGCCTGCCCCTCGCCCGCCTCCAGCGCGGCATGGGTCAGGAACTCCTGCAACTGGGCACGGCGATCCGCCATCTCCGGCTCCAGGCTGGCCTGATTGCGAAACACCCGCGCGGCGGTGATGAGCTCGTCGAGATTCTCCTCCCGCGCCTCGGCCCGATCACTCTGGCGGGCATACCAGTCGCGCAGGCCGGAATCCTGGATCACGCCCGCTATCATGGCATCCAGCGATTGATCCTGAAAGCGCTGCGCCAGCTCATCGATGAGATTCAGGAAACCCGCCAGCTTGCGCCCCGGCGCGCCGCCAAGCAGGCCTGCCGCCTGCCACAATGAAATTCCCTGGTCCCGCACCACGGCGCGCAACTGGTCCAGGGTGCCCGGCCCGATGCCACGCGCCGGCACGTTCACCACCCGCTCAAACGCGGCGTCGTCATGGCGGTTGTGCAGCAGGCGCAGATAGGCCAGGGCATCCTTGACCTCGGCGCGGTCAAAGAAACGCAGACCACCGTAGACCCGGTATGGCATCCCCTGCTGCACCAGCACCTCTTCAAAGGCGCGGCTCTGGGCATTGGCGCGGTACAGGATGGCGCACTCGTCATGCCGCCCGCCCGCCGCCACCCACTGCTGGATGCGCGAGACCACATAGCGCGCCTCGTCCACCTCGCTGTAGGCGGCATAGAGCTGGATCGGGCTCTGATCCGGGGAGTCGGTCCACAGGGTCTTGCCCATGCGGTCGGGATTGAAGCTGATCACGGCGTTGGCGGCATCCAGAATGGTCTGGGTCGAGCGGTAGTTCTGCTCCAGCCGGATCAGGGTGGTGCCGCGAAAGTCCTCGCCGAAACGCAGCAGGTTCTCCACCCGCGCGCCGCGCCAGCCATAGATGGCCTGATCGTCGTCGCCCACCACGAAGAGATTGCCGTGAGCCTCGGCCAGGGTGCGCAGCCAGTGGTACTGCACCAGATTGGTGTCCTGGAACTCGTCCACCAGCACATGCCGGAAGCGCTGCTGGTATTGTTGCAGAATTGCCGGATCGCGCCACAGCCGCAGGGCATAGAGCAGCAGGTCGGCGAAATCCACCAGGCCCGCGCGCATCTTCAGTGCCTCATAGGCGCGGTAGACGCGCAGGCCCTGGGCGCTCAGGCCATCCTCGGTCGCTACCTCATCCGGGGCCAGGCCCTCGTCCTTCCAGCGATTGATCAGGCCTGCCAGCATGCGCGGCGGCCAGGCCTTCTCGTCCAGCCCGAGCTCGCGCAGCACCCGCTTGACCAAGCGCAACTGGTCGTCGCTGTCGAGGATCTGAAAATTCTCCGGCAGGCCGACCGCGCCATGGTGCATGCGCAACAAACGGTGCGCCAGGCCATGAAAGGTGCCGACCCAGAGCGAGCGCACGTCCACGTCCAGCAGCCGACTGGTGCGCTCGCGCATCTCGGCCGCCGCCTTGTTGGTGAAGGTCACCGCCAGAATCTCGCGCGGCGACAGGCCGGATTCCACCAGATGGGCGATGCGATGGGTCAGCACGCGGGTCTTGCCGGAACCGGCGCCCGCCAGCACCAGGGCCGGCCCGCCGGGCAGGGTCACCGCCGCGAGTTGGCGGGGGTTCAGGGAGGGATTTGTCATCCCGACAGTATATAACAAAGGGGGGTGCTGGGGGGTATCGAGCAGGATGGTTCTGCTTCCAGGAAAACTGCTGCCGACTTATTGAACACACAGTCGTGCCCAAATAGCCGGCAGTAGGCCGGACCGCCTATCTCGGCTCGTTGTACGTAATCCAGTTGAAGCTGGGTATCGTCTGGACCGACTCACCGATCTGGATCGTAATCGAGCGATGCGACAGCAGTTCGATGTCCCTCGGATCGCCCATGTACTGCCGCACATCGCCACCATCGCTGATGAAGAACGCTACTGGGGCGCCATTGCTGTCGGCGGCTTCGGTGGCGGACAGTGGCATTCCCCAGATGGCGAAGAGCTGGCCTAGCGTCATGCGCTGATAGCCAGGGGCCTCCACATGAATGACACCGCTTGAGTCATGCACATGGATCGGATAGAAACACCGATTGGGATCGTTTTCAGCGCCGACGATGCCAACCCCTGCCGGAAACGCAATGATGTTCGTAGGTTGCTGTTGTGCTACCTGATTCTTGATGATCGCGACATGCGTATGAACATGGTAGGCAGAACCCATGCCACCGCAAGTCAGGCCATCAACAGGCTGACCCTGGCCGCCATTGGCAGTGTCCCCCAAGGCATAGGCGGGCGTACCGATGGTCTGACCGGCCACTACATCGATCGGCGTCGGATTAAGGGGCGCAGGATCGGTCCAGGCATAATTCGCAATCTGCGCGGGCTTGGTGTCACCGACCACAATGCTGATGTCGCGCTTGGGAGTCAGTGCCAGTTGGCCCAGGTCACCGGTATACTTGGTCAGTCTGCCCGCGTCATTGACGTAGACGCTGATCGGCTTGCCAGTCAGGCCGGCGACATTGGTGCTGCTGAGCGGCTGGCCCCAGACCGCAAAGAACTGGCCGAGCGTATAGGCGCCGTCCGATGCGAAGCGGATCTTGCCGGAGTTGTCGTCGGTGTGCAGGGGAAAGGCGCAGGTGTAATTGCTGCCGTCGGGTGGAGCGACGTTGGCTGGATCGCTGTCATCGGGTGGAATGCGGCCCAGGGGAGGACTTACCCAGCCGACATTGGCCGGGAGCTGCTGCTGCACTCCATCGACAAAGATGTTCAGATGTGTATAGGTGTAAGCTGAACCCTTACCTGGCGTCCCGCAGGACAAACCTGAGGCAGACGCAGCATCGCTGGCGGTGACGTTATCGGGCCAGGTCGGGTTCGGCGTGCCGACGGCAGTACCGTCCACCATGGTAGTCGCGGAAGCCAGCACCGGCTCTCCGGTCGTCGAGCCGCCATCCCCTCCACCGCAACCACCAAGCACAGCCAGAAGCATGAAACAAGGAATTTTCTTTGCAGAAATCATCTTGCCGTCCCTCATGGTTATGGTTAGATATGCTTGAAACTGAATTGCATTACCCGATGCAGACAGCAATGGCGCCTTGCAGGCGCGCGGATGGCGATCGCAAATTTCTGGTGATGTCGAGTTAAGACACTTCCAGTAAGCGCTCCCAACCAGATCATTCCAACGGTTGGAGCGTAGTGAGGAAGTTCCAGGTGGGGTATCCAACAGATGTACTAAATACGACCGGAAAGGCGCGCAGATGATAAATATTTTATCGGACCTAGGCCCGCACCGGCCGGTACTCCGCCCGGCGCAGCAAAGGCGCGAGCAGAAGCCCGACGCCGAAGCCGCCGATGTGGGCCCACCAGGCCACCCCGCCGGCATCGCCAAAGTCGTGCAGGATCGAGAACCCGCCCGAAAGCACCTGGATCAGGAACCAGGCCAGGATATAGGCCGCAGCGGGGATGGTGAAGAAAAACGGAATGATGAATACTGGAAACAGCGTGAGGATGCGCGCGCCCGGGAAATATAAGAGATAGGCCGCCATCACCCCGGCAATGGCCCCGGATGCGCCCACCGCGGGCATGGTCGAATCGGTATTGAAAAAATAATGCGCATAGCTCGCGCCGATGGCCGCCAGCAGGTAGAACATCAGAAAGCGGACATGGCCCATGTCGTCCTCGACATTGGGCCCGAAAATCCACAGCGTCCAGAGGTTGAACAGCAGGTGGGCCCAGCCGCCATGCAGGAAGGTATTCAGCAGGAAGGGCGAGTAGTTGGTCGGGCTGAGCCCGCTCATCGCCGCCCACAGCGGGTCACTGTAACGGGCCGGCACCAGACCGTATTGCTCGAAAAAGAGGTCAAGCCCCTGCGCCGGCACACTGAGCTCGATGCCGAAGGCCAGGAGATTGGCCGCAAGCAGCAACCACAGGACGTAAGGACGCCGGCGGTTCGGGATATTGTCTGCAAGAGGAAACATGGTCCGCCTTTACAGGAAGCCTGACTTGAAATAGCCGGCAGATGGCCCAAATTAGTGTTCAGATCAAGGCGTGGCACGATTACAGGCGCGCGCCGGGATAACAGGCCGGGTGTGGCGAAACACCATGCGGACATTATCCCTGAATCCAGCTCAACCCAATCAGCTTATCGGCGGAGGCAGCCTTGGAATACAAGGATTACTACAAGATCCTCGGTGTGGACAAGAAGGCCAGCCAGGACGAGATCAAACGCGCCTACCGCAAGCTGGCCCGCAAGTATCATCCGGACGTCAGCAAGGAGGCGAATGCCGAGGACAAGTTCAAGGACCTGCAGGAGGCCTACGAAGTCCTCAAGGACCCGGAAAAGCGGGCGGCCTACGACCAGCTCGGCAGCTACCGTTCTGGCCAGGATTTCCGCCCACCCCCGGGCTGGGGTGAATCCCATCAGTGGACTGGCGGCGCTGGCGCGCAGGGCGGAGCCAGCCCCGGCGGTGGCTTCAGCGACTTTTTCGAGACGCTTTTTGGCATGGGCGGGCGCGGCGGCTTCCAGGGACACCCCGGTTTTGCTGGCCGTGGCTATTCATCACCCGGCGAGGACTTCGAAGTCGCGTTCAGCGTCACGCTGGATGAAGCCTTTCATGGCACGCAGAAATCGGTACATCTGGAAATCCCGGAGATGCAGCCGGATGGCCGGGTGGTGCGCGTGCCGCGCCAGATCCAGGTACGTATCCCCAAGGGCGTCACCGATGGCCAGCGCCTGCGTCTGGCCGGCCAGGGCGGCAAAGGTTTCGCCGGTGGGCCGCCTGGTGACCTCTATCTGCGCATCAGGCTGGAAGCACATCCGTTTTTCAAGGTCCAGGAACATGACCTACTGGTCGATTTGCCGCTCGCGCCCTGGGAAGCGGCCCTTGGGACCTCGGTGGAAGTCCCGACACTGGATGGCCGGGTGCGCATCAAGGTGCCCGCCGGCGTCAAATGCGGCCAGAAGATGCGCCTGGCGGGCAAGGGCCTGCCGCTTCCCGGCAACAGGGGCAGCGGCGATCTCTATGCCGTTTTGCAGATTGCCGTGCCCAAGTCGCTGACTGGCCAGGAACGGTCGCTGTTCGAGGAACTGGCCCGCAGTTCCAGCTTCAATCCCCGCGAGGACCTGGAGGGTGTCTAGACATGACTGGCAAGCTGATTCGGATACTCGAAGCCCAGTTGCTGGCCGAGGAGGCCGGCGACCTGACACTGGATGATTTCTGCCAGCGCCTGCAAAGCCCGGTGACGGTCGTGGAAGCGCTGGTCGCCTATGGTGTGATCCAGCCGGGCGGTCGCCTGGAGGAGCGCATCTTCAGCGCCCAGGAGCTACGCCGGGCACGCGTGGGCCTGCGCCTGCAGCGCGACCTGGAGCTGAACTGGGCGGGTGTGGCCCTGGCGCTGGAACTGATCGAACGCCTGGAAAACCTGGAGCGGCAGGTGGCGCTGCTGAGCGCCAACGCCGGGCGCTGAGATGCGGGAGCTCTGGCACAAACTGACTGGGCACCCCGCCCGGCTCAGCTTTTATGAGCGCTTTGAGCTGCTCATTTCCCATATGCTGGTATTGCTGATCAGCGTCATCATCCTGGTGGCCTTGTACCGGCTGGCCGACGACGTGTTCTTCCGGCTGGTGCAGGGTGCACTCAACCCACTGGATCACAAGGAGTTTCAGCTCATTTTCGGCGAGATCATGACCGTGCTGATCGCCATGGAGTTTCGCCATTCCATCCTGCGCTCGATCGCTGGCCGCGGCAGCCTGGTCAGCGTCAAGACCGTGGTGCTCATCGCCATCCTGGCCCTGGTGCGCAAGTTCATCATTCTGGATGTGACCGAAACCGGCGCCGCAGCGATGGCGGCCATGGCCTTTGTCACCCTGGCCCTGGGGCTGGTCTACTGGATGATGCGCGAGCGCGACGACCGGCTCTGCCCGCCGGCACAGAACCCCACAGCGCCTGCCGGAGAGACCGCGCAGTCCGCGAACCCCTCCTCGGCCAGTTAATCCTGCGCCAGCAGGGCATCCACCCTGGCCGCGCAGATGAAATCGTTGTCCGACAACCCACCGATGGCATGGGTGCTGTAGCGCACCACACATCGCCGGTAGCTCACCTCCAGATCCGGGTGATGGTCCTCGCGATGGGCGATCCAGGCTACAGCGTTCACGAAGGCCACGGTCTGGTAATAGTTCTTGAAATCAAATGCCTTGACCAGCGCGTCGCCCTGCCAGCTCCAGCCCGGCAATCCGGGCAGGCGAGCCTCGATTTCCGTCACGCCCAGGGGTTCCACACCACCCTCGCAGGGCCGGCAATGTCGTTGGGTCCAGGGTAGATCCTTGTCATGTTCCGTCATTGCACACTCCAGTCCAGGTCAGAACCGCGCGCAGGCTCAGCCGCCCACATCCAGGGCCGTGGCAAAGGGCGGCTCGGCCTGCAGATAGCGGCTCATGGCGAAGGCGGCGCTCGGGCGCACATGCACGGCCACCATGCGCACCCCCATGGCCTGGCAGGCACGCGCCAGATGCGCCATCCAGCCATAATAGACCGGGTCGATCACGGCTAGTTGCTGCACGTCATAGTACAGCCGCGCCACATGCTGCTCGCGCAGACAGGCCAGGATCGGCTCCAGATAATCCTCCGCCGCATCCGGATCAAGACCATCACGTGGTTCGAGCAGCATGTCGCCAGTACCGATCCGGGTCAGATGCAGGGGCAGATCAGCCAGACCCGGCATGCTGGTGCCCGGAATCATGTTCACGCCACCCGGCCCTGCATGTCCAGCCCCAGACGGCGGAAGGCGAACTTGAGGCCTTCGGCCATGGTGGCGCAGGTGGTAACGTCGCCCAGATCGATGTTGAGGCTGGCCAGGGCCCGGGCGATGTCCGCCCGGATGCCGGTCAGGATGGCCTCCGCCCCCATCAGGCGCACGGCGCGCACGACCTGGATCAGGTGATGCGAGACCTGGGAATCCACGCTCTGCACGCCAGTGACATCGATGATGATGGTGCGCGCCCGGTCGCTCTCGATGCGGCGCAGCAGCTTGTCCATGACGAGCATGGTACGTGCCGAGTCCATGCTGCCGATGATCGGCAGGGTCAGCACGCCATCCCAGATCTCCACGATCGGCGTGGAGGTCTGGCGCAGCTCCTCCTGCTGGGCGCGGATGGTGCCTTCCTTTTCAGTGAGATAGGTCTGGAATACCGCAAGGCTCAGCTCGTTGAAGAGCTTGACCAGCAGCATGAGCATGCCGCGGCTGTCCTCGAAGCTGGCCTGACTGTCGGATTCGATCTGCTCCAGCAGGGTGCTCTGGATGAACTGCTGATAGCGTACCAGCTCCTCCATCTCCCCGCCGCGCGACTGGATCTGCAGCGCCATGCTGGCGAGAAACTGTCGCAGGGCCTTGAAGGCCGGTTGCTGCTCGTCCAGTGCATCCCGGGACTGGAGCAATACGATCAGCAGTTCCAGGAACTCCAGTGAATAATCGGTGATTTCCTCCGCGCTCAGAAGAGGCGCATCGCTAAAGATACGCGCCGCCTGCTGCTCGATGATGTCGGTAATTCCCCCGATGCGCAGCTTCAGGGCATCGATCAACAATCCATTGATTCTATCCATGTTCTCCCCACCCCTTTACCAGCGAATCACGAAAACCGACTGATCATCGTTCAATCGGCCGAAAACATTGCCCAACAAAAAGGCCTGCATCGGTGCGCGCAGCCGGGCCAGTCCCGGCAGACTGGCCGTCCAGCCACTACGCAACCCGTCACTGGCGGTGATCACCGCACCGCCGAGGGGGCAGTCCACCCGCTCGATGCGCAGCTTCCGATGCAGGTGTCCCACCACGCCCTCGGCCAGTTCCAGGCGCCGCGCCGTACCGCCACACAGGACCTGCGCACTCATGTCGCCAACCCCGGCGAACTGCAGCACATGGGCCTGCGTGTCCAGTTCCGAGAGCATCAGCACCGCGCCCCGCGGCCCCTTCAAAAGACGATCCAGGTGCTCAAACACCCGTTCAAAGGGCAGGGACAGATCCAGGTGCTCAAACACGCGCTGGCGCACGGCGTCCGCTTCCGGACCGTGGCCCAGGGCATCCATGTGCAGCCAGCGATACACCGGCCCCTGCTGCTCCAGCCAGATGCCGTCGCCATTTTCCCGGGCGTCACCATAGGCGCGCAGATGCATGCCGGTGTCCGCCTCCCCGGCTTGCCGGTCCTTCCCTTCGGGGCAGAAACGCGCCCAGACCACGCTGCCCTGCCAAGGGCTTTGCGGCGCCTGGGCTGCGGTCAGGGAAAAGAAATCCGCCTGAGAGGCCAGGCGCTGAATGCTGCCCAGGCCCTTGCCCAGTGTGCCCTTGCTGCTCATGCCGTCCTGCAGGGCCCAGGCGAGATTGTCGATGCCCGGCCCATGATCCAGGGCAAAGAGATCCAGACTGCGCGGACCGGTCTGCCAGATCTGGATGAAGCCGCGCCCGCCGGCGTACTTGATCTGGTTGCTCAGCATCTCGGCGGCCACCAGCACGCAGCGCTCGCGCAGCACCTCGTCGAACCCCATGCGCCGGCCCACGGCCTGCAGCCGACTGCGCAGCAGGATGCCATCGCCATCGGGCGCGGTCGGCTGATGCAGCAGCAACCGCACTGGCGGCTGCTCAGGGCGCATGACGGTAACGTCCGCGACCCTGGCGCTTGGCCTCGTAGAGCGCGGCATCGGCACGAGCCGTGAACTGCTTGGGATCGATGTCGCTGTCCCTGAGACTTGCAATGCCAATACTGACCAGGCCATCCATGCCGCTCAATATGCGCCCTGCGGCGCGCTCGGCGATCCCCTTGTCAGCGAAAATCAACAACGCGAACTCGTCGCCCCCAAAGCGGAAGGCCTCATCGACGTCCAGGCGGATCGCGGCGCGCATGGTGTCGGCCATGCGACAGAGCCACTGGTCCCCGTAGGCGTGTCCGTGGGTATCATTCACCTGCTTGAACATGTCGAGATCAAGGAAAAGAAGCGTCAATGGCTCCTGCTGACGCCGGGCGCGGCGAAAGGCGTGATCCAGATGCAGGTCGAAGGCACCGCGGTTATAGAGACCGGTCAGGGCGTCATGCTCCGCGCGGTGCAGGGTCTCGCTCAGCGCGCGCTGCTTGCTCTCAAGCACCTGCTCCATGGCACGCAGCTCCTGTTCGGCACGCTGACGCGCTTCTTCCAGCCGGGCAGCGATGGCCTCGTTCTGCCGACGCAGGAGTTCGGGGTCGGTGCGCTCGGTCTTGTGGCGCAGCCGTTCCCGAAGGACTGACAGCTGTTCAGTCG
The DNA here is from genome assembly GCF_038070005.1 of Thermithiobacillus plumbiphilus. Lineage (NCBI taxonomy): Bacteria > Pseudomonadati > Pseudomonadota > Acidithiobacillia > Acidithiobacillales > Thermithiobacillaceae > Thermithiobacillus > Thermithiobacillus plumbiphilus. Next base: position 109,941 of record NZ_JBBPCO010000006.1, read on the forward strand.
CGGGTGGCTGGATAAACGCCAGGAGCCGGAAAACCCGATCCGGCTCACCAAAGCGCAGGACACAGCCCTGTGCCTGAGCCAGCAGGTGCACCGCCAGAGGTGGCCCCTGACCTTGCAGTTCCTCACGCAACAAGGGCATCAGGGCCAGTACCCGCTCGGCCAGCGGCAGGGTCGGGCAACCCAGCTCCTGGCCAGTTTCCATGAGCAGGCAGCTCAGGCGCTGCAGATCCGGTTCGACCACCAGATGCCAGTGCAGGAGCGGGAAAGTTTCTGACATGTAATAATTGTTATGTCCAACAAGGCCGGAGAAGTCCGGATTCAATACTTATTAGTCTGTTTTCAGATTATTTCCAGTGAAAACCTGAAGTTTGCGGCTTTACCGGCACGTAAACCGCAGGAACAGGGATCAGCCATTCTCTGAATCGTGGGGCTCAGCAGGCGTCATCACCGAGAGGGCATCTGGCAACAAACGGTAATGCAATGGCGGCGCCAGACTGACGATTTCGCCATCGAGGGTCACGCGCAGGCTGTGCCGGGGCGTGTCCAGCCAGGCTTCATCGATGCAGCGCAGTTCCAGCCCATCGACCTGGTGCAGGCGCCGGAACAGAGCGCTAAGGGTCAGGCGCAACATGCCCCAGCGACCCACCGGATGCATCAGATAAAGACACATGCGCCCGGTGTCCAGACAGCCTGCGGCACGGGGATCGAACTGGCCGATCTGCGCCTGGCTGATGGTCAGGAAAGCCAGCAGGATCTTTTCCGTCGACGCATCCGGACCCAGCCCGAAACGCAGGCGCAGGTAACGATGCCGCTTGAACAGGGTCACCACGGTCGAAATCGCCGCCACCCAGCGGCGCCGCCCGAATCGCGCCTTGACGCGCTCGCCTTCGGCCAGGATGCGCGAATGCAGGCCGATGCTGGACGTGTTGAGAAAGTTGCGGCCATTGACCTCACCCACGCTCACGGTCTGTGGCCTGCCCGTGAACAGCACGTCAACCGCCGCCTCCAGGTCCAGCGGGATGCCGAGATTGCGGGCGAAGTAGTTGAAAGTACCCAGGGGCAGCACCCCGAGTGTGGTTCCGGTGCCTATCAGCGCTGTGGCGGCGGCATTGATAGTGCCATCACCGCCGCCGGCCACCACCAGATCACTTCCCGCGCGCTGGGCCTGGCGCGCGGCCCAGAATATGGCATCCCCCCGGCGCAGCAGGTGGATTTCAGGCTCGATGGCGCGCGCCTGGCAGAGCGCTTGCAGGCGTTGCTGGATGATCTCCTTATTGCGGGCGCCAGCCTTGGCATTCAGCAGAACGGTGATGCGCGCGGGCTTGAGTGACGCAGGCGGGGCAGGCGGCTCTTGCGAATGATTCATTGCAGGACTCCCTTCTCGTTGTTTTCTCAAGACAGATGCTTGCAGGCGATCAGCACCCCCTTGTGCGCGCCATTATGGGCCAATGCGCATCAGGCCAGCTTATATTGTCGCAGCTTTCGGTACACCGTGCGCTCGCTGACACCCAGGGCATCGGCGACCTGACGGCGATTGCCTTCGAAACGTGCCAGCAGTTCCTGCAAGGCGGCAAGCTCCATCTCGCGCAGCGGCATGGCAGGCAGACTGGCGACGACACCCTGCGGGGTCGGCCCGGCCGCAGCCGGCATCGGCAGGTCGAGGTCCTCGGCGCCAATGGCGCCATTGCGCGCCAGGGCGGCGGCGCGCTGGAGGATGTTGCGCAGCTCGCGGATATTCCCGGGAAAGTCATGTCTGCCAAGACTTACCAGGGCATCACCGGTCAGATAATAACGCCGCCCGCTGCCGGCCGTGAGCCGCGCCAGCAACGCCTCGGCCAGCGCCGGGATATCGCTGCGCCGTTCGCGCAGGCTGGGCAGCGGCACCGTGATACAGGCCAGCCGATAATAAAGATCCTCGCGAAAACGCCCCTCACTCACCATCTGGCGCAGATCCCGGTTGGTGGCCGCCACCACCCGCACGTCAGCCCGCAGGATCTCACGCCCGCCGACCCGGCGGAATTCTCCCGTTTCAAGCACCCGCAGCAACTTGGCCTGCATGGCCAGCGGGATCTCGCCCACCTCATCCAGAAACAGGGTGCCACCATCGGCCAGTTCAAAAAGCCCCTGCTTGCGACCGATGCATCCAGTGAAGGCACCGCGCTCATGGCCGAAGATTTCGCTCTCGAACAGTGCCTCGCTGATCGATGCGCAATCCACCGCAAGAAAGCCGCGCCCGGCGCGGGGACTCTGGGCATGCACGAAATGCGCGGCAAGCTCCTTGCCCACGCCGCTCTCGCCCAGCAGCAACACGCTGGCACCGCTCGCCGCTGCCTGGCTCAGTCGCTCTATGGCGTGCAGAAAGGCCGGTGAGCGACCGATCAGGCGCATCTCCTCGCAATCCATGTCCTGGGCCATGGCCAGCGGGAAGATGGCCTCGCCGAGATAACGCTCGCCAGCCGGGCCCTCGATCACATGCCCCTTGATGCGCACGTGCTCGGCCCGACCCTGATGATCGTAATGGGTATGCAGCACCTGATGCGCCACACCGGTCTGGAATACCTGCTGGTGCGGGCAGTCCTCGCCATGGGCATGACAGGGGCTGTCAAGATGATGGGAAACCTCATGGCAACAGCGCCCGATCAGCTGCTCCTCGTCTTCGATGCCATAGCTCGCCCGGTAGGCACGATTGGCCGCCACGATGCGGTACTCGGCATCGATGAGCACGAAGGGGTTCTCCTGGGCGTCGATCAGCGACTGCATGAAAACGGGAAGCCGGGGCATGGGACCCTCCATGACAGATTGTCAGATGTCATGCCGCCATGACATGACAAATCATCTACAAAGTCTAGTACATTATTTTATATATTAAAAATCTCACTATATTTCAAATGCTTACGATTTGGCACAGAAGATGCTAATCAGATTTGCACTTTTCTGAGGAGGAAAAAAATGCGTACATTGAAATCCTGTTTGGCGAGCGTCATCCTGTTGGGCACGAGCAACCTGGGCATGGCCGCTGTTACCCAGATCGAAGGCGCGGGCGGCGGTGGCATCGTGCCATGGGCCCTGCTGGCCGGTGACGATCCCAAGCAATCCATGGGTGGGACGGCATCCTATACCTTCATAACCACTGGCAACTTCGACATCCACAGCGTAGGGGCTGCGGCCAGCTTCGGCCACCTGGCGGAAATCTCCTATGCGCACCATTACCTGGGCCTGCCGGAATCACTTCAGACCGCCACCGGCACCTCGGAAATCCAGCAGAACGTGTTTGGCGCCAAGTTCAAGCTCCTGGGCATGAACGGCATGATCCCGCAAATCGCCCTGGGCGTGCAGTACAAGCAAAACAGCAACGGTGATCTGGTCCGGGCCCTGGGCGCCAGGGATGACAGCGGCACGGATTTCTATCTTGCCGCCACCAATGTCTATCCTGTTGGTGGCAAGAAGCTGCTCCTCAATGGCACGGTACGCGCCACCAAGGCCAACTGGTTCGGCCTGCTCGGCTTTGGCGGGCCGGACAACGACAGCTACGAGGCCCAGTTCGAAGGGAGCGCGGGGCTCTTTCTCAACGATCAGACCGTGCTCGGCGCCGAATACCGGATGAAGCCGGACAATCTCAAGTCCGCAGGACTTGCCGAGAACGACGCCTATGACGGCTTCATTGCCTACTTTCCCAACAAGAACCTGGCGCTGGTAGCGGCCTATGCCGGCTTGGGACAGATAGCAACCAAGCAGGATCAAAACGGTCTATACTTGCAGGTACAGGCCAGCTTCTAATTCCATCCAGGGTGGAGGGCTTCAGCCCTCTGCTCCCCCTTCCGAGGAGTCTGAAATGGCACATATCGTCATCATCGGCGCCGGGACCGGCGGCCTGCCGCTGGCCTATGAAATGCGCGCCGAGTTTGGCCGACAGCATCGCGTCACCGTCATCAATGCCCACAGCACCTTTTCCTTCGTACCCTCCAACCCCTGGGTAGGCGTGGGCTGGCGCAAGCGCGAGGACATCAGCTTCGAGATCGCTCCACGCCTGGCGCGCAAGGACATCCACTTCATCCACGATACCGTCACCGAGATCGCCGCCACGGAAAACCGGCTCTCGCTGCAAAGCGGCAAGACCGTCAACTACGACTATCTCGTCATCGCCACCGGTCCCAAGCTCGCCTTCGAGGAAGTGCCAGGGCTTGGGCCGGACGGCGGCCACACCCAGTCCATCTGCGTGACCCATCACGCCGAGCAGGCCTATGCCGCCTACGAGGAATTCTGCAGGAATCCGGGACCGGTGATCGTCGGTGCCGCACCTTTTGCCAGTTGCTTTGGCCCAGCCTATGAGCATGCCTTCATCATGGACAAGGACATGCGTTCACGCCGCATCCGCGACCGCGTGCCCATGACCTATGTCACCTCGGAGCCCTATATCGGCCATCTGGGACTGGGTGGAGTGGGTGACAGCAAGGGCCTGATGGAAAGCGAGCTGCGCAACCGCCACATCAACTGGATCACCAACGCCAGGATCACCAAGGTCGAAGCCGGCAAGATGTTCGTCGATGAGCTCAACCCCCAGGGCGAGATTCAGAAGCAGCATGAACTGCCCTTTGCCTATTCGATGATCCTGCCCGCCTTCAAGGGCGTCGATCCGGTGGCGGCGGTGGAAGGCCTGTGCAATCCGCGCGGTTTCGTCATCGTCGACAAGCATCAGCGCAGCCCCAAGTACCCCAACATCTTTTCCATTGGCGTCTGCATTGCCATCCCGCCCGTCGAGGCTACCCCGGTCCCCACCGGCGCGCCAAAAACAGGCTTCATGATCGAGAGCATGGGCACGGCGGTGGTACGCAATCTCAAGGCCGAACTCGAAGGCCGACCGGAAAAGGCCGAGGCCACCTGGAACGCGGTCTGCTTTGCCGACATGGGCGATACCGGGGCGGCCTTCGTGGCTTTGCCGCAGATCCCGCCGCGCAACGTCAACTGGTTTCGCAAGGGAAAATGGGTACACCTGGCCAAGATCGCCTTCGAGAAGTATTTCATGCGCAAGATGAAAAGCGGGGTGGCCGAACCCTTCTACGAGCGCCTGGCGATGGGCCTGATCGGGGTGAACCGGATCAAGAACAAGCCCCTGGTCGATCCCGAAGAGGCTTCCAAGGTCTGAGCGATACGGGCTTGAGCCTAGCTAACGAAGGAAAACGGCTGGCGGATTCTCCACCAGCCGTTTCGTTTCAGGCGTTCATTCCACGGTGACACTCTTGGCCAGGTTGCGTGGCCGGTCGACATCTGTTCCCTTCAATACGGCCACATGATAGGACAGCATCTGCAAGGGCAGCACATAGAGTATGGGGGAAATGAAGGGATGGCAGGCGGGCATGCTGTGAAAGCGCATGCCCCCGCCGTGATCCACCGCGCCATCCTCGCCAAATACAAAGAGCTGCCCGCCACGCGCACGCACTTCCTCCAGGTTGGAGCGCAGCTTCTCCAGCAGGCTGTCGTTCGGTGCCACCGCCACCACCGGCATCTCCTCGTTCACCAGCGCCAGCGGCCCGTGCTTCAGCTCGCCGGCAGGATAGCCCTCGGCATGGATATAGCTGATCTCCTTGAGCTTGAGTGCGCCTTCCAGCGCGATCGGATAATGTACGCCACGGCCGAGGAACAGCGCGTGATGCTTATCGGCAAAGGCCGCTGCCAGTTCCTCGATGGCTGAGTCCATGGCAAGAATTTCCTCGACCTGAGTCGGCAGCCGCAACAGCGCCTGACGCATGTCGCTCCGTACACCCTCCCGCTCGGCCAGAGCCAGCACCGTCAGCGCGAGTGCCGCCAGTTGCGTGGTGAAGGCCTTGGTGCTCGCCACCCCGATCTCGGGGCCGGCGCGGGTCAGCAGCACCGCATCCGCCGCGCGCGCCAGGCTGCTCTCATCGACATTGCAGATCGCCAGCACGCCATCGAAGCCCCGCTCGCGGGCATCATGCACCGCCGCCAGGGTATCGGCAGTCTCGCCGCTCTGGGAAATGGCGATCACCAGCTCATTTGGCATCGGATAGGAATCACGATAGCGAAACTCGCTGGCCACCTCCACCCGGCAGGGCAGCCGGCACAGCGACTCGAACCAGTAAGCCGCGGTCAGGCCCGCGTGATAGCTCGTGCCACAGGCCAGGATACGGATGGCGCGCGCATTGGCCAGCAGGCTCATCGTTTTCTCGCCCAGGGCAAGGGGGGCGTCGTCCAGCGGCAGACGCCCCTGCAAGGTGCGCCCCAGGGCCATGGGCTGCTCGAAGATCTCCTTTTGCATGTAATGGCGATATTCGCCACGCGACACGCTGGTCGGGTCGAGCTGGCTGATGCGCAGGGCTCGCTGTACCGGCTGCCCATCGCGATTGAAGATCTGGTGCTGATCGGCGCTGAGCTCGACCATGTCGCCATTTTCGAGGTCCACGAGCTGACTCGTGACCGGAATCAGGGCCGACGGGTCGGAGGCCAGGAAACGCTCGCCGACGCCCACGCCCAGCAGCAGCGGGCTGCCCTTGCGGGCGGCAAGCAGGCGATCCGGGTTTTCCTGATCCAGCACCACCAGCGCGTATGCGCCTTCGAGCTGGGCCACTGCCGCGCGAAAGGCCTCCCACAGGCTCAAGCCCTGGCGCAGGCCGCGCTGGATCAGGTGCGGCACCACTTCGGTGTCGGTCTGCGACTCGAACACCGCGCCCTCGGCTTCCAGCATCTGGCGCAGCGGCTTGTAGTTCTCGATGATGCCATTGTGCACCACGGCAATCCGCTCACCCGCCATGTGCGGGTGGGCATTGCATTCGCTTGGCACCCCATGGGTGGCCCAGCGCGTATGGGCAATGCCGGAATGGCCATTCAGCTCGGCCGCCTGCACCGCCTCCTCCAGCACCGAAACCTTGCCCAGTCGCCGCATCCGGTTCAGTTCCGTGCCGCGAGCAACTGCCACCCCGGCCGAGTCATAGCCGCGATACTCCAGCCGGTGCAGGCCTTCCAGCAGAATGGGAACGACATTACGTTTTGCAATTGCGCCAACGATACCGCACATGATTTTTTCTCTCTCGTGCAACTTATGCGTAGATAGCCCAGCCCGGCTCTTCCGGCAAGCCTGCCGACAATGCTATCCGGATTTCTTGGTCGGTCGCTTCCAGCCGGTGCGGGTTCGCTGCGGGGGGCGACTCAGGGTCAATTCGCCAGCAGGCGCATCATGGGTGATGGTGCTGCCCGCGCCGATGGTCGCCCCCTGCGCCACCCGCACGGGCGCCACCAATTGGGTATCACTACCAATGAACACATCATCCTCGATGATGGTCTTGTGCTTGTTGGCGCCGTCATAGTTACAGGTGATCGCACCCGCTCCGACATTCACACCGTTGCCGATTTCGGCATCGCCGATATAACTGAGGTGATTGACCTTGCTACCCCGGCCAATGGCGGAGGCCTTGACCTCGACATAGTTGCCGATATGCACGCCCTCGGCAAGCGTTGTGCCGGGGCGGATGCGGGCAAAGGGTCCAATCCGCACCCGGTCCGCGATGCGCGCGCCTTCCATTACCGAATAAGGCAGCACCTCCACCCCATCCCCGAGTTCCACGTCACGCAGTACACAACCCATGCCGATCACGCAGTTGGCGCCAATCCGCACCCTCCCTTCAAGCATCACATTGGGTTCCAGCAGGGTATCCGGCGCGATCTCGATCTCGCCACGGATATCCAGCCGCGCCGGATCCGTGACCAGCACGCCGGCTAGCATGAGTGCCCGGGCCTGGCGCGCCTGGAAAGCCCGCTCCAGCTCGGCGAGCTGTACCTTGTTGTTCACGCCCGCCACCTCGGCCGGATCAGCGACGGCAAAGGCCTGCACCTCAACGCCATCTTCGCGCGCCAGCGATACGACGTCCGTGAGGTAATACTCCCCCTGGGCATTGTCGTTGCCGAGCCGTTCAAGCCATGAACCCAGCCGCTTTCCGGGCAGGAGCATGATGCCGGTATTCACCTCGCCCACCGATTTTTCTTCCGGCGAGGCATCCTTTTCCTCGACGATGCGCATGACGGCACCCGCCGCATCCCGGATCACCCGGCCATATCCGGTGGGATCTGCCAGCCGCACGGTCATCAGCCCCATGCCATGCTCGGGCACGGACTGCATGAAGGCCCGCAGGGTATCCGCCTGCAGCAGAGGCACGTCGCCATAGAGCACCAGCACCTGTCCCGCGTCCGCACAGTGGGGCTGTGCCATCTGCACGGCATGGCCGGTGCCAAGCTGGGCTTCCTGCCTCACCCAGTGCAGGTCTGCCGATGGCAGTGCGGCACAGACCTGCTCGCCGCCATGCCCGAACACGATGCGGATGGCCGCAGGTCCAAGCGCCCGGGCCGCATCGATGACATGCCCGAGCAGGGGCTTGCCGCCGAGCCTGTGCAGCACCTTGGGAAGCTGCGAACGCATGCGGGTGCCCTGCCCGGCAGCCAGGATGACCACTTCCAGTGAATTAGCTTCTTTCACGATGCCTCCGGATGAATAAAAAGGGCCCCCTTGCGGGAGCCCCAAATGTAACCTGCCAACACGTTTTCTGGGTGGTGCATGGGTCAGTGGCGGTTGGGCAGAAGACCTTTTTCACGCAGCCGGTGAATGGTCCGCAGGCGGGCGATCTGTTCCGCGATATCAGCCTGTGCTCTGGCGTAATCAATGTCGCTCAACTGTCCGGCCATGCGCTCTTCAGCCCTTTGCTTGGCTTCCAGGGCCTTGGCCTCGTCGAGATCGCTGGCACGTTCGGCCGTATCCGACAGGATGGTGACCACATGCGGCTGGATTTCGACGATGCCGCCCGACACGAACAGGTACTCGACATGCTCCCCGTTACGGATACGGACTTCACCGGCCCGCAGGCGGGTCAACAATGGCGCGTGCCGGGGCAGGACACCGATCTCGCCCATCTCGCCAGGCACCACGACCATCTCGGCCGTGCCCTCGTAGATGCTTTGCTCCGCACTCACGACATCGACCCGAATCGTCATTGCCATAACCTCTCCTTAAGCAGCGCCTGCAATCTTCTTGGCCTTCTCCACCGCTTCATCAATGGTGCCGACCATGTAGAAAGCCTGCTCCGGCAGATGATCGTATTCGCCATTGGCAATGCCACGGAAACCACGGATGGTCTCTTTCAGGGACACGAACTTGCCCGGCGCGCCGGTGAACACTTCCGCCACGAAGAAGGGCTGGGACAGGAAACGCTGGATCTTGCGGGCGCGCGACACGGTGAGCTTGTCGTCTTCGGAAAGCTCGTCCATGCCCAGAATCGCAATGATGTCCTGCAGTTCGCGGTAACGCTGCAAGGTCCGCTGCACCATGCGGGCGGTATCATAGTGTTCCGCGCCAACGACGTTCGGATCGAGCTGACGGCTGTTGGAATCCAGCGGATCCACGGCCGGATAGATGCCGAGTTCGGCGATCTGGCGGCTCAACACCACGGTGGCATCGAGGTGGGCGAAGGTGGTCGCCGGAGACGGATCGGTCAAGTCGTCGGCAGGCACGTACACGGCCTGGATCGAGGTGATGGAGCCGGTCTTGGTCGAGGTGATGCGCTCCTGCAACTGACCCATTTCCTCCGCCAGTGTCGGCTGGTAGCCCACGGCCGAAGGCATACGGCCCAGCAGCGCGGACACTTCGGTGCCAGCCAGGGTATAGCGGTAGATGTTGTCGATGAAGAGCAGCACGTCACGGCCCTCATCGCGGAAATGTTCAGCGATGGTGAGACCCGTCAGGGCCACGCGCAGACGGTTCCCAGGCGGCTCGTTCATCTGGCCATAGACCAGCGCCACCTTGTCGAGCACGTTGGAGTCCTTCATTTCGTGATAGAAGTCGTTGCCCTCGCGGGTACGCTCACCCACGCCGGCAAACACGGAGTAGCCGCTGTGCTCGATGGCGATGTTACGGATGAGCTCCATCATGTTCACGGTCTTGCCCACGCCCGCACCACCGAACAGACCGACCTTACCGCCCTTGGCGAAGGGCGCGATCAGGTCGATCACCTTGATGCCGGTTTCGAGCAATTCCGTGCTGGCCGCCAGCTCGTCGTAGGCAGGGGCCTTGCGGTGAATGGAGGCACGCTCCTCGGTCTGCACCGGACCGGCTTCATCAATCGGATTGCCGAGCACGTCCATGATGCGCCCGAGGGTGGCGGTACCGACAGGTACGGAAATCGGCCGGCCGGTATTGGTCACGGCCAGACCGCGACGCATACCTTCCGTGGGGCCCATGGCGATGGTACGGACCACGCCATCACCCAACTGCTGCTGTACTTCCAGGGTCAGATCCCCTTCCTTGATCAGCAGCGCGTCCAGCACGTTCGGCACGCTTTCGCGCGGGAACGCCACGTCGACCACCGGTCCGATGATCTGAACGATCTCGCCCGTCCTGCTGACGGTATTTACGGCTTCGCTCATTGCATTTTCCTCATTGCAAATTGAATTGGATCCCGGCTAGACCGCCGCCGCGCCGGCGCTGATCTCGGAAATTTCCTGGGTGATCGCCGCCTGCCTGGCCTTGTTGTAGACCAGTTGCAGTTCGCCGATCAGCTTCTTGGCATTATCCGAGGCGCTCTTCATGGCGACCATGCGCGCACTCTGCTCGCTGGCAGCGTGCTCGGTCATGCCCTGATAGACCACGGCCTCGACATAGCGGCTCAGCAGCGTCTCCAGCACGGGTGCCGGATCGGGCTCATACAGGTAATCCCAGGGAGCAGTGCGTTCCGGCATGCTGGCTGCCTGAATCGGCAGCAGCTGTTCCACCGTGGCCCGCTGGGTCATGGTGTTGATGAACTTGGCCGAGATCAGGTACAGGCGATCGATCCGCCCATCCTTGTAGGCATCCAGCATCACCTTTACCGGCCCGATGATCTGCTGCAGGCTCGGGCTGTCGCCCACGCCATTGAGCTCAGCGACCAGATTGCCACCATAGCGCCGGAAGAATCCCAGGCCCTTGTTGCCGATGACCGCAAGGTCTATCTCGGCACCCGCCCCCTGCAGCTGGCGGATCTCGCCAAGGGCCGCCTTGAGCACGTTGGTATTCAGCGCGCCCGCCAGTCCCTTGTCGGAGGTAATGATGATCACGCCGGCGCGCTTGACGGCGCGCTCTTCCATGAAGGGATGGCGGTATTCCGGATGCGCCGCCGCCAGATGACCGATCACCTGCCGGATCTTTTCGGCATAGGGCCTTGCGGCCCGCATGCGTTCCTGGGCACGGCGCATCTTGCTGGCTGCCACCATTTCCATTGCCCGCGTGATCTTCTGCGTATTCTTTACGCTGCGGATCTGCGAACGAATTTCCTTGCTTCCGGCCACGGGACCTCCTAGTAGGCGCTGTTCGCCTTGAACTGCTTGATGACCGTTTCCATTTGCGATTTGGCCTCGTCGGTCAGATCAGGCTTGGCATTGATCGCTGCGAGCAGGTCCGCATGGTTGGACTTGACGTAGCCCTGCAGCGCGCGCTCGAAGTCACGGGTCTTGTCGACCGGGACATCATCAATGGCGCCACTGTTGGCCGCGAACAGCGAGACCGCCATTTCGGCGACGCTCATCGGCGAATACTGGTCCTGTTTCAGGAGCTCGGTCACGCGCTTGCCGCGTTCGATCTGCTTGCGCGTGGTCTCGTCGAGATCGGAAGCGAACTGGGCAAAGGCCGCCAGCTCGCGGTACTGCGCCAGATCCAGACGGATACCGCCGCCGAGCTTCTTGATGATCTTGGTCTGGGCCGCGCCACCGACGCGCGATACCGACAGACCGGCATTGATGGCCGGACGGATACCGGCATTGAACAGATCGGTTTCCAGATAGATCTGGCCATCCGTGATCGAGATCACGTTGGTCGGCACGAAGGCGGACACGTCACCAGCCTGGGTCTCAATGATCGGCAGGGCCGTCAGCGAGCCGGTCTTGCCCTTGACCTCACCATGGGTCATCCGCTCCACGAACTCAGCATTCACCCGGGCAGCGCGCTCCAGCAGGCGGGAATGCAGATAGAACACGTCGCCGGGATAGGCTTCGCGGCCAGGGGGGCGACGCAACAGCAGCGAGATCTGGCGATAGGCCCAGGCCTGCTTGGTCAGATCGTCATAGACGATCAGGGCGTCTTCACCACGGTCGCGGAAGTATTCGCCCATGGCGCAGCCGGAATAGGGAGCCAGATACTGCAGTGCGGCGGATTCAGAGGCACTGGCCGCCACCACGATGGTGTGATCCATGGCGCCATGCTCTTCCAGACGGCGCACCACGGAAGCCACCGAGGAGGCCTTCTGGCCAATGGCGACATAGATGCAGATGACGCCGGTGCCCTTCTGGTTGATGATGGCGTCCACGGCAACGGCGGTCTTGCCGGTCTGGCGGTCGCCGATGATCAGTTCGCGCTGGCCGCGGCCAACGGGCACCATGGCGTCGATGGCCTTCACGCCGGTCTGCAGCGGCTGGTCCACGCTTTTACGGGAAATCACGCCCGGCGCGATTTTTTCCAGGGTGGCAGTCACGCTGGTGTTGATGGGGCCCTTGCCGTCGATGGGCTGGCCCAGGGTGTTCACGACGCGGCCAATCAGGGCCGGGCCCACGGGCACTTCCATGACCTTGCCGGTGGTCTTGACCGGATCACCCTCATTGATGCCACTGTAGTCACCCAGCACCACCGCGCCGACGTTGTCACGCTCGAGGTTCAGGGCCAGGGCGAACAGACCGCCGGGGAGCTCAAGCATCTCGCCCTGCATCACATCACCCAGGCCGTGTACGCGGATGATGCCGTCATTGAGGCTGATCACCGTCCCCTGAGTGCGCGCTTCCGTCCGCGTTTCGAAGGAAGCAATTTTTGCTTTGATCAGTTCACTAATTTCCGAAGGGTTCAATTGCTGCATTTTGCTTCCCTCATTTAACTGCGTAAGGTATTGGCGAGCTGGTCCAGCTGGCCTCGGACGGATCCATCAATCACCAGATCGCCGGCACGGACGATCATGCCGCCGATCAGCTGCGGATCCAGCCGGGTCTCAAGGATGACCTCTCGCCCCAGTCTGCGCTTCAAGGCTTCTTTGAGAGCCTTGACCTGGCTTTCGTTCAGATCGACCGCGCTGCTTACCTCCACCTCGATCTGCCCTGCCGAGCTGCGAAGCGAGGTTTCGAAAAGATGCTGAATCTCCGGCAGTAGTTCGATGCGATCATTTTCGAGCAACAAGGCCAGAAAGTTATGAATCTTCGGGGTCAGCAGATCCCCACCGAGATCCCGTAGAAAGGCAAGCTTGCTGGCCTGTTCGACTTCGGGGTTGATAAGAAACGCTTCAGCGGCCGGATCGCGCGCCACCGTCGCAAGAAATCCCAGCGCCTTTTCCCAGACCGGCAGTTCGCCGGCTTCGCTGGCGAACTGGTAGGCGGCTACGGCATAGGGTCGGGCCAAGGTGGTGAGTTCTGCCATTCCCTACTCCTAGATCTGGGCGACCATGCGCTCCAGTATCTGCGCATGCGCCTTTGGATCAATTTCCCTGCCAAGGATGCGCTCGGCACCTTCCACGGCAAGCTGGGACACACGGGTGCGCAACTCTTCCCGGGCGCGATTGTATTCCTGCTCCACTTCTGCCCGCGCGGCTGCCACGATCTGTTCGGCTTCCTGCCGGGCGACGGCCTTGGCTTCCTCGCGGACTTCGTTGCCGCGCTTCTCGGCAGCAGCGACGATCTCGGTGGCGCGCTGCTTGGCTTCGTTCAGAACCTCAGCGGCGCGGCGCTCAGCCAGGTGCTGCTCGCTCTTGCCGCGCTCGGCAGCCTCCAGGCCTTCCGCAATCTTCTGGCGGCGGGCAGCCATGGCAGCGCTGAGTGGGCCATAGAGATACTTGCGCATCAAAATGATCAGCAGGATGAAGGTGATCATCTGGCCGACCAGGGTCAAATTTATATTCATGCCTCGCTCCGATTTTCCTCACGGCCCCGGATAGCCGGGGCCGGCTAGCTGCCCAGGGTTCTTAGCGGATGGCGGCCAGGAAGGGGTTACCGAACACGAACCACATGGCCATGGCCAGCACGATGAAGGGGAAGGATTCCATCAGACCGGCGAAAATGAAGGTGTTGGTCATCAACTGCGCGCGCATTTCCGGCTGACGGGTGATGCCTTCGATGGTCTTGGCGGAGATCAGACCCCAGCCCAGGGCGGAACCGAGACCGGCAGCAGCGAGGATCAGACCTACAGCGATGGCAGTGGCGGCGACAATATAAACTTCGGGATTCATGCTTTGCTCCTTGAGTTACATGATTGAAAAGAAAATCAGTGGTGTTCTTCTTCAGTGCTGGCCATGGCGAGATATACCACGGTCAGAACCATGAAGACGAAAGCCTGCAGGGTGATCACCAGCAGCTCGAAGCCCGACCACACCACACCCGGCACAAAGTTGATGTATACCGGCAAGAGTGCGATCAGCAGGAAGACCAGTTCACCGGCAAACATGTTGCCGAAAAGTCGCAGCCCAAGGCTCAGGGGCTTTGCGATCTCTTCGATGATCTTCATGATGATGTTGAAGGGCATGAGGTACTTGCCGAAGGGATGGTACAGGAATTCCTTGAAGAAACCTGCTCCCTTGACCTGAATATTGGTGTAGATGACCAGTCCGAAGATCGTCAGGGCAATACCCATGGTGGTATTGAGATCGGTCGTGGCGGTTGGACGGAAATGCGAGGTGCCAAGAAACCCTGCCAGGCCGGGAATGAGGTCTGCCGGAAAGACATCGAAGATGTTCATCAGGAAGACCCACATGAACACCGTCATGGCGAGCGGAGCGACCAGGTCGTTGCGGCCGGGAAAGCTGTCTTTTACGACGCCATCGACGAAATCGATGATGGTTTCGAGGAAATTCTGCAGGCCGCCGGGCACACCGGTTTCCAGACGCCGCCCCGCCAGGATGCCAAGAAACACCAGGATCGCCGCAGTAATCCAGCCCATGATGAGCGAATCGACATTGAGTGACATGAAACCATTGGTCCCATCCAGACTGACCGTCCAGTTCGTTATGTGATGGGATATGTATTCAGATGCGTTCATGCGACCTGTCTCCAAGCGATTATTGGTTCTGCACGGGGCTCTTTGCCCTCGCGGCGTGCACTAGAAAAATCAGATGCCCCAGGATCAGTCCGGTCAGAATGCCGGCTACCGGCAATCTCAACCAGCCGAAGGCGAGCGCCATGCTTGCCAGGGTAAAGACGAAACGCTGCACAGCCCCGCCAAGCAAGCGGGCCTGCACATTTCCCCCTTCCTGCTCAAGTCCCTGGACCCGGGTACCGAGCAAAAGGGTATTGATCATGACCACACCCCCTGCAAAGGCAACCGCCTTGGCCTGGGCAAGATCCCAGAACATGCCGTAGGCAAGCGCGACGATCCCGATCAGCAGCACCTCATAGGCCACCAGCCTGGCAAGATACTTATCCAGGGCACTGGTCATGAGAACGGTATGGTGGCAATGGGTCGGGCGCGATTGTGTCTGCGGCCTATTGTTCCCCAGGGGTGTGCAAACGCGGCGAGTATAAAGTTCGGTCCCGACAAAAGTCAAACCTCGATCTGCAGGCGTGCCAGCACGCCGTCCAGTTCATCCAGCGAGTGATATTCGATGCTGATGCGGCCCTTGCGCCCGCGCTGCGAAATGCGCACCCGCGCACCCAGTGCATTGGCCATGGCTTCCTCGAGCTTGCGCAGATTCGGGTCATGGCTGGCCGGCTGGCGTGGCGCATCTCCGCCCTGCAGCCGTTGCACCAGGCGCTCGGTATCGCGCACCGACATGCCGCGGCCCATCACCCGCTGGGCGACCTTGAGCTGCAGCGCTTCCGGCAGGGTCAGCAGGCTGCGTGCATGACCCATGCTGAGCTGGCCCGTTTCCAGGCCACCGCGAATGCTGGCGGGCAGGCGCAGCAGGCGCAGCATGTTGGTCACGCTGGCGCGCGAGCGGCCCACCTGCTCGGCGAGATGCTGGTGCGTAAGCCCGAACTCGGTCTGCAGGCGGTTCAGGGCCTGGGCCTCCTCGATGGGATTGAGATCCTCGCGCTGGATGTTCTCGATCAAGGCCAGGGCCATGGCCTGCTCGTCGGGGATGCTGCGCACCAGCGCCGGAATGCGTTCCAGACCCGCGATCTGGGCGGCCCGCCAGCGTCGCTCGCCGGCCACGATCTCAAAACGGTCCGGCCCGACCGGCCGGGCAACCACCGGCTGCATGACGCCCTGGGCGCGGATCGAGGCGGCCAGATCCTGCAGGGCGGCAGGGTCCATCTGGGTGCGCGGCTGGTATTTGCCGGGGCTGAGCAGATCCAGCGGAATATGTCGCAGCTCTTCCCGGGCACCGGCAGCCGCGCTGTCGCCCAACAGGGCATCGAGACCGCGACCCAATCCAGACTTTTTCATCAACCTTCCTCCCGGCGCAGAAACTCCCGGGTCAGGCCAAGGTATGCCTGAGTGCCGGCGCACTGGCGATCATATTCCATCACCGCGCGGCCATGACTGGGCGCCTCCGCGAGCCGGACATTGCGTGGCACCACGGTCTGGTAGAGCTTGTCCGGAAAGTGTCTTTCCAGTTCGGCGGCGACTTCGTTGGCGAGCCGGTTGCGCGGATCGAACATGGTCCGCAGCAGGCCTCCGAGCGCCAGATCCGGGTTGAACTGGCTGCGCACCCGGCGGATGGTGGCCAGAAGCTGGGTCAGACCTTCCAGGGCATAGTATTCGCACTGCATCGGGATCATGACCGAGTGGGCAGCGACCAGGGCGTTCACGGTTAGCATGTTGAGCGCCGGCGGACAGTCGATGAGCGCATAGTCAAAGGCTTGCGCCTGGGTGGCCAGCGCCTCACGCAGGCGCTGGTCGCGGCCGGTCTGGTCCACCAGCTCCACCTCGGCGCCGGATAGCTCGGCGTTGGCAGGCGCGAGCTGCAGCCCGGCCGGGGATACCGGATGCAGGACCCCCGAGAGCGGAATCTGATCGACCAGGACCTGATAGATGGTATGGGTCAGGGCGTTCTTGTTGACGCCCAGCCCCATGGTGGCATTGCCCTGGGGATCGAGATCAACGAGCAATACCCGCTTCCCGGCCAGCGCAAGGCCCGCAGCCAGATTGACGGCACTGGTCGTTTTGCCGACCCCGCCCTTCTGGTTGGCTATGGCAATGATCCGCATGATTTTCCTTCGCCCGGCAAGCTTCGATTCTGGTCCGGCCCAAAATGGCATCAAGCATAGCCGATTCGCTGCTGCCGGGCTAGGGGGATGATCTGTCCCAGGATTGCCGCCAGCACAGCAGGGATCGCTGCTCCCCGGCGCCGGGAATCGTGAGCGATATCAACTGTGGCGCGGACTGGTTGGGGTGCTGCGCTTGCCAGGCTGCCAGCTCGGTTTCCGCGGCCGGTCCCTTCATGGCCAGCACCGTGGTGCCGGGCAGGAGCAGGTGATCGATGGCTTTCATGAAGTCCGCAAAGTTGGCAAAGGCACGAGACAGGATGCAGTCCACTGGTTCGACCGGCTGATAGGCTTCGACGCGCGCCTGCACCAGGGTGACATTCTCCAGCTTCAGTTCGAGCAGCACCTGCTGCAGGAAGACCATGCGTTTACCCAAACTATCGAGCAGGATGAAGTGTCGCCCAGGCTCGGCAATGGCCAAGGGGATGCCGGGCAGGCCCGCGCCGGTGCCGACATCCAGAATGCGCTGGCCACAGAGATATGGCCGCACTCCGAGGCTGTCGAGCAGATGGCGTTCGACCATGGCCCGTGGCTCGCGCACGGCGGTGAGATTATAGGCGCGGTTCCAGCGCGCGAGCAGCCCGATGTAAGCAACCAGCTGCTGAACCTGCTGATCATTCAGGTCCTGCTGGCCCAGGGCCTTCAGGCCTGCGCGCAGCTCCTGCTCCAGAATGTCACCCCTCTCCATGCAGCTTCGCCTTCTCGTCAGTCAACGCCATCGGCCTAATTTCGTTATCTGTATCAAGAGTTTGGCCATCACTCAACACCGTTCAAGGAATCTGTCATGAAGATCTCTTCGTTTCGACTAAGCCTGCTTGCCGCCGTGTCGGCCCTCGCCCTGGGTGGCTGCGCCAGCACGGGCAATAACTGGCAAAACCCCACCATTGCTGGCAGTCACGCCTATGGCGAGGCGGCGGCGGGTGCCGCGATTGGCGCCGCCACTGGGGCCCTGATCGGCAATGCCACGGGTAATCAGGGCAATAGTGCCGCCATCACCGGTGCGGTCGTGGGTGGCGCGGGCGGTTACATCCACGGGCGCGAAAAGGATCAGCGCCAACAGTCTGGCTATCCCTATCAGTATCCGCTCAGCTATTGAACTCGGACCTTCCCGGACAAACCCGCCTTGACCGGCGGGTTTTTTCATGCGCTGCGCTTTTTCAGGTGCACCAGCAATAGGCTCACGGCCGCGGGTGTCACGCCACTGATGCGGCTGGCCTGGCCGAGCGTGTCGGGACGGAATTTCTCCAGCTTTTGGACGATTTCCGCCGAGAGCCCGGAGAGCTCACGAAAATCGAGATCCTGCGGCAGCGGCAGTTCCTCCCAGCGCCGGCTACGGGCAATCTCTTCCTGCTGGCGCTCGATGTAGCCCGCGTATTTGGCCTGGATCTCGACCTGCTCGGCGACCTTGGAGTCTTCGACGGGATCGGCAATGCCCGCCAGATGCAAGAGATCAATATAATTCACGCCGGGGCGGCGCAGCAGCTCCAGCAGGGAAAAATCCCGCGACAGCGGCTGGCCGAGCACGGCCTCGGCCTGCTCAGGCGAGACCTGGCCGGGATGCAGGCGGGTGGTGCGTAGCCGCGCCTGTTCCGCTTCGATCGCCGCACGCTTGGCCTCGAAGCGGCTGAAACGCGCGTCATCGACCAGACCCAGCTCGCGACCGATGGGCGTCAGGCGCAGGTCGGCATTGTCTTCGCGCAGCTGCAGGCGGTACTCGGCGCGGCTGGTGAACATGCGGTAGGGCTCGTCGGTACCCTTGCTGACCAGGTCGTCCACCAGCACGCCGAGATAGGCCTCGTCGCGGCGCGGATACCAGCCAGGCAACTCGCGGGCGCGGCGCGCGGCATTCAGCCCGGCCAGCAGACCCTGGGCGGCGGCCTCCTCATAGCCGGTGGTGCCGTTGATCTGGCCGGCGCAGAAAAGTCCCGGCAGGCGCTTGCTTTCGAGTGTCAGGTGCAGGTCGCGCGGGTCGAGATAATCATATTCGATGGCATAGCCCGGGCGCAGGATGCGGGCGTTTTCGAGCCCCTTCATGCTGCGCACCAGGTCCACCTGGACATCGAAGGGCAGACTGGTGGAGATGCCATTGGGATAGACCTCGAAGGTATCCAGGCCCTCGGGTTCGAGAAAGATCTGGTGCGCGGCCTTGTCGGCAAAGCGCACGATCTTGTCCTCAATGGACGGACAGTAGCGCGGCCCCACGCCCTCGATGTGGCCGCCGTACATGGCCGAGCGGTGCAGGTTCTCGGTGATGATTTCGTGCGTGCGGGCATTGGTGTAGCTGATGTGGCAGGGCACCTGCGGCACCGTCACGCGCTCGCTCAGAAAAGAAAACGGTGGTGGCGGCGTATCACCGGGCTGGGCTTCGAGCCCGCTGTAATCGATGCTGCGCCCATCGATGCGCGGCGGCGTGCCGGTCTTGAGGCGCCCGATCGGAAAAGCCATCTCGCGCAGGCGCCGGGCCAGGGCATTGCTGGGGGCATCGCCCATGCGTCCGCCGGACTGCTTGACGTCCCCGATGTGGATGATGCCACCGAGAAAGGTGCCGGTGGTCAGCACCACCTGGCGGGCATGGATCGGGATGCCGCTTTCCAGCATCACGCCGGCAAGCTGATCGCCCGCCATCAGCAGGTCACCCACGGCCCCCTGGAAGAGATCCAGCCCCTGTTCGGCCTCGACCAACTGGCGCACGGCGCGCTTGTAAAGCACCCGATCGGCCTGGGCGCGGGTGGCGCGTACCGCCGGTCCCTTGCTGGCATTGAGGATGCGAAACTGGATGCCGCCCTGGTCCGTGGCGCGCGCCATGATGCCGC
Source organism: Thermithiobacillus plumbiphilus (assembly GCF_038070005.1). NCBI lineage: Bacteria > Pseudomonadati > Pseudomonadota > Acidithiobacillia > Acidithiobacillales > Thermithiobacillaceae > Thermithiobacillus > Thermithiobacillus plumbiphilus. The sequence continues at coordinate 129,956 of NZ_JBBPCO010000006.1, forward strand.
CGAGCGCATCGATCTCTTTCACGAGATGGCCCTTGCCGATGCCACCGATGGCGGGATTGCAGGACATCTGACCGATGGTGTCGAGATTCTGGGTCAGGAGCAGCGTGCGCACCCCCAGGCGCGCCGCAGCCAGGGCCGCCTCCACGCCGGCATGTCCGCCGCCGACAACGATGACATCATAGATCGTGTTCATGCATTTCCCGTCCGGCTGCTAGAGCCCTCATCAACCGAAAAAATCATTTTACCTCAGAAACCAGGCATTTAGCCAAGGTCTTCGCCTCGTCAGGCCGCCAAGGCGGGACAGGATTGCATTTTGTAAGATGAAAGATTGCAGAATGCAAAAGTGCCGGATCAATGGCCAGAAAAAGCCTGAAAACTCCGCATTCTTCAAGTGGCACACTCGTTGCTATTGGTATGAAGGGGCGGTTCAGGCCTTGCCCAGGCATTCCACACAAGCTCATAAAAGGAGAAATCATGGTCAAAATCCCTTTCTCGCTGATTTCCCTGGGTCTGGCGGCCAGCCTGCTGCTTGGCTGCGCCAGCACCGAAAACGACAATAAATCCGCGAGCGATACACAGGGTGCAAATATGACCAGCCCGACCGCCTACGTCGCCGTCCCCAAAAACAAGGACAACGACCTACGCCTGTTTTACGCCGATGGCAAGCTGCTCAAGGGCAGCGCGGCGATGGATCGCATGCCGCAGGATGCGGATCTGACGCTATGGCTGGCGGGCAATCAGTTTTTCGCCATGGAAGACGTGGTGCGCAGCTTCCAGAAGCAGCATCCCGACATCAATGTCGGTGTCATCACCCTGCCACCGGGGTTGATTCTGAAGGCCATTCAGGCTGGCGGCTGGCGTTATCAGGGCAAGGATTATCCCGGCCAGCCGGATCTGTACGGCTCTGTCAACATTGGCCACCTCAAGGCGCTCAAAAAAGCAGGACTGATGGATCAATACATGATCTACATGCACAACGAATTGCAGATCATGGTGGCCAAGGGCAATCCCAAGCACATCCAGGGCATCGATGATCTGGCACGCCCGGATGTGCGCACCTCCATGCCCAACCCGCTCACCGAAGGCATCATGAAGTTCTATGCCAAACCGGTGCTGGAGCGTCACGGCATCTGGGACAGGATCTCCGGCGGCAAGGAATGCCAATCCTGCCAGACCACCCCGAATAACTGGTTCACGGCGGTGCATCATCGTGAAACGCCGGAGCGCATCCAGGATGATAGGGCGGATGCCGGTATCGTCTGGAAGACCGAAGTACTGGAAGCCGTGCGACATGGCGCCAGGGTGGAAGGTATTGCATTACCGCCTGCTGACAGCCTGGTCAATGAAGTGGCTTATGCGATAGGACCGCTGAAAACAGGGGCGCATCAGGACACCGCCATGCAATACCTGGCCTTCCTGGCCACAGCGGCGGCTCAGGATGCTTACGCCAAATACGGCTTTGTCCGCGCCAAGCCCGAGGAGTTGCGTCCGCAGTCGCTTGCCAGGTAAGCAGCCGGAGAAAACATACCGTTTTCTTATCAATAGCCTATTTATTTATCAATAGCCTATTTATACAGCGGATCGGCTCCTCCGGGGCTGATCCGCTGATTTGCATTCAAAGGTTTTCATCGGATAGGTCATGGCGTCAAAGAAGTTCTTGGGTAACCACCCGCTATCGCAAGCCTTTCGGCTGATGAGCGCGCTGTTATTGGTGGCGATGCTGGCTTACGGGATATATGCCTGGTTTCTGGCCAAGGAGCGCACGCTCGAACAGCTTTTGCATCTCAGTGACTTCACCGCCAAGTCCTCTGAGCAATTTTTCGATCATTATGCCGTGGCGCTGGAACTGCTGGGGCAGGATCTGCAGGAACATCAGGCTATGCGAAGCCCTGCCTATGCTCATGACTTGCTGACCCGCTTTCAACAGCTCAACCCAGACATTGCCACTGTGAACGTGGTCAGCACACAAGGCCAGATTCTCCTCAGTTCTCGCGTGCCGGCAGGCAAGCCTCTGCCCCGCTCTCGACAGCCAGCTTATTTCTGGGAAGACTTCCGTAAGGCGCAGCAGAAAAGTGACCTGCAGATCGTTCCGCCCATCAAGAGCGCAATATTGAAGCAGTGGGTCATGCCGCTACTGTACCCGGTACGCGATGCGCAAGGTCGACTGCAGCATTTCCTGGTAGTGACCATCCTGTTAAAAAACCAGCAGGCCATCTGGCGCCATCTGGAATTGCCCAGTGATACGGCGATCGGCCTCATACGTGATGATTATTATCTGCAAAGCCGCTGGCCGGATCTGGGTATACCAGAGGACATGTACCAGCATTCCAAAAAAGGGCCGCTCACGGCCGCTCTGGAGAAAACACCCAGGCAGGTGCGTGGTACCTATATTGGTCTGGCGGATATCAAGAGCACCTATCGCTTTGGCGCCTTTTCGCGCCTGCCGCATTATCCGATGGCGGCTTTCGTCTCAATGCCCGTAGGCAAGGTCTGGAAAGACTGGTTTCATCTCATCCGTCTGCCATTTCTCCTGTTCAGCCTGTTGATCATGGGTGATTTTTTTATTTACCGGCTCAGCCTGCGCCGCGAAACCGCACTTGAAATAGCCAGGCAGGAAGCCCAGAACGCCTTGCTGCGTCTGAGTCAGCAAGATGCCCTGACCAAGCTGCCGAATCGCAGCTATTTTCAGGATCAACTCCGCCAGGCCATGGCCAGAGCCGAGCGGCATGAACGCTTGCTTGCCGTGTTGTTTCTGGATCTGGATCGCTTCAAGGTCATCAATGACAGCCTCGGGCATGCTCATGGCGACCAGCTCATCCAGGCGGTTGCCCAGCGGCTGCAGGCCAGCATGCGGCAATCGGAAACTGTCGCGCGCATGGGTGGTGATGAATTCACTCTGTTGCTGGAGGATCTGACCACTGTGGAAGAAGCTACCTTCGCTGCCCAGCGCATTCTGGACTGCTTCCGAGAACCTTTCGCGGTGGATGGCCGCGAACTGTTTGTGAACACCAGTATCGGCATCGCCATTTACCCCTTCGATAGCGCAGACTGCCAGACCCTGCTCAAGAACGCCGATACCGCCATGTACCGGGCCAAGGAACTGGGCCGTAACAACCTGCAATTCTATGCAGCGGAAATGAATGCACGCGCGGATAATCGCCTGCAATTGGAAAACCGGCTGAGACGTGCGCTGGAGCGTGGCGAATACGTGCTGCACTACCAGCCCAAGCTTGATCTGCACAGTAATGCCATCTTTGGCGTGGAAGCGTTGCTGCGCTGGGAAAGCCCGGAACTTGGGCTGGTTTCACCCCTGGATTTCATACCAGTCCTGGAAGAGACCGGCTTGATCCTGCCTGTCGGTGAATGGGTGCTGAGCAGTGCCTGTCGACAGGCCGTCGCCTGGCAAAGAATGGGATTGCCATTGAGGGTTGCGGTGAATCTTTCCGCCCGCCAGTTTCAACAGGAAAACCTGGCCGGCCGAATCGGGGAAATCCTGCGCGCCAGCGGGCTCCCGGCGAAATTCCTGGCGCTGGAAATCACCGAAAGCATGGTCATGGCGAATCCGGGACAGGTGGTCGATACGCTCAAGCAGCTCAAGTCCATGGGCATTTCGCTCGCCATGGATGACTTTGGCACCGGTTATTCGTCGCTGGCTTATTTGAAGAACTTTCCCATTGACAGCCTCAAGATCGACCGTTCTTTTGTCAATGAGTTGCCAGATAATTCCAAGGATGCCGCCATTGCCAAGACAATCATTGCGCTGGCACACAACCTGAATCTGCAGGTGATCGCCGAGGGCGTGGAGCACAGGGCGCAGGCTGATTTTCTGCGTGCCCATGGCTGTGATGCCATCCAGGGCTATCTCGTCAGCCGGCCTGTGCCGGCGCAGCAGATCAGTGCACTGTTACAGAACAGTGATTTTGCATGAAAGCAATTTTCCTTGAAATACAAATTCGCATGTTCATGCACAGAGTGCATCATCTACTGGTGTGCTATTGTAAACTTTTCTGCAGCACTTGTTCTTTCGGGAGCAATATTGTTTTTGATCGCTTGAGCTCGGATATTGCCGAGCGGTGGGAAATGGAGCAAAGCTTGCCCTGCTCGCCAATTACGACAATGACAGTGCGGACCAAGGCATGTAACGGGCCAAGCAACAGGGTCGCAACGCGGTGGAGTTTTGTGCCGGTAGGCAAGATGGGCATCCGGAAGACCTGCAACTGATTCTGGCAGGGTTTTCCGATTAAGAATTCAGAAACTTCAGGAACCAGGGCATAAAAAACCCCGCCACGAGTGCGGGTTGGAGTGCTTAGAAGCGGTAGTTCAGGCCCAGCGTCAGGCTGATGTTGCTGATGTTATAATCCACGGCCGTGTTTTCGACCGTGAGCCGGTCGCTGTAGCGTATGTAACTGGCCTCGGTCTGCAAGCCCAGGTGCGGATTGAACAAGTATTCCACACCGAGAGCGGCATACAGGGCGCGTTCGCGCTCCGAGTCCCCCAGATCGGTGTTGCTGTCGCGCTCCTTGACATCCTTGATTTGTGCCCAGGCCATGCCGAGCTTGGCATAGGTCATGGTGTCGATGTTCTTGATGCCGACCAGGCCGGTCAGGCCGTAGGCATCGGCGCCAAATTCAGCGCGCCCACTGGCCAACGTGTTGCCACTGGCATCCGTAATGCTGTAATCGTGGTCATTCTTGCCGACCAGACTGCCAAAGCCCTGCACGCCCAGCACCGTGTTTCCGATGGCCCAGTTGTAGCCGGCCTGGACCGTGCCCTGGGGTGCGACGCTACGCTCCACCTCGGCGTTATACCCACTGGCATCGGCCTCGGCACCGATCCAGCTCCCACCGAGCTGGCCGCCGAGATAGGCCCCGGCAAAGGGCTCCGCCAATGCTGTGCTGCTCAGGCCGCAGAGCGCGGCCGCCATGATGATGTGTCGCATGCTATCCCCCCTTTTAAAGGACTTATGGAGGATAGTTACAAAGTATGTTTGGCGCAACGGCTTCATGCCCCCGAGGCAGATATTCACCTTAACCTGGCCATTCGGTCAGCATCATTTTCCGATGCAGAATCTCCCGAACACCTCGCCCAGCAGCTCGTCCGCGCTCACCTGTCCGGTAATCTCGCCCAGGGCCTCGCCCGCCTGGCGCAGATCCTCGGCCAGCAGTTCCAGGCCGCTGTGGGCCGCCAGCGCACCGGCGGCGGCTGTGAGGGCCTGCTGGCAGCGGCGCAGGGCATCGAGGTGGCGGGTGCGGGCGCTGAAGAGCCCCGCCGCTTCGCCGCCATAGCCGAGCAGGGCCTTGATGCGGATGCGAAGATCGTCGAAACCGCTACCATCGCGGGCGGAGATGCCGATGGCATCCGCAGGTAGCGCGAATCGTTCTGTCACAAGATCCAGCTTGTTGAAAACGGTCAGGATTGGGGCGCCGGAGGCAGCGAGTCGGTCGCGGATGGCGACATCCTCGGCGCCAAAGCCCGCCAGGGCGTCCACCACCAGCAGGCAAAGATCCGCCTCCTGAGCGGCCTGCCAGGCGCGCTCGATGCCGATGCGTTCCACCGCGTCTTGGGTATCGCGCAGCCCGGCGGTGTCGACGATGTGCAGGGGCAGGCCATCGATCTGGATCTGCTCGCGCAGGACATCGCGGGTGGTGCCCGGCACATCGGTGACGATGGCGGACTCCATGCCGGCCAGGGCATTCAGGAGACTCGACTTGCCGGCATTGGGCAGGCCCGCCAGTACCACGCGCGCGCCCTCGCGCAACAAGGCGCCTTGTCCACTTTGCGCCAGCAGATGCTGCACTTCAGTGGAGAGCGTTTGCAGGCGCTGGCCGACCTGGCCGCTTTCGAGCAGATCCAGCTCTTCATCGGGAAAATCAATGGCGGCCTCGATGAAGGCGCGCAGCTCCAGCAGTTGTTCATGCAGTTGATTGACCACCCTGGAAAACTCGCCTGCCAGGCTGCGGGTGGCGGCGCGCGCCTGGGCCTGGGTCTGGGCATCGATCAGATCGGCGATGGCCTCGGCCTGGGCCAGATCGAGCCGGTCGTTCAAGAAGGCGCGTTCGGAAAACTCGCCGGGCCGGGCCGCACGCGCACCCAGCGCATAGATGCGCGCCAGCAGCATTTCGAGAATCACCGGACCACCGTGGCCCTGCACTTCCACCACATCCTCGCCGGTGAAGCTTTTGGGGCCAGGAAAGTAGAGCAGCAGACCCGTATCGAGCGGTTCACCGCGGACATCCCGGAAATGGACGTAATGGGCGTAGCGCGAGCGGATCGTGGTACGGCCACTGAGCCGATGGGCAATGGGCAGGGCTTGTGGACCGGAGATGCGGATCACCCCCAGCCCACCCCGGCCGGGCGGGGTGGCGATGGCGGCAATGGTGTCAGCGTTGCGGAACATGGCCAGCTTGCGGTTGGTTTACCTTGAAAACGCCAAAGTGCGATCAGCCAGCCTTCTCCACCTGATGGGTGATGTACCACTGCTGGGCGATGGAAATGACGTTGTTGACCACCCAGTAGAGCACCAGGCCCGCCGGAAAGAAGGCAAAGAACACGGTAAAGATCACCGGCAGGAGATACAGCATCTTCTTCTGGATGGGGTCCATGGGTGCCGGATTCAGGCGCTGCTGCAGAATCATGCTCGCCCCCATGAGTACCGGCAGGACATAGAAAGGATCGCGGATGCTCAGATCCTGAATCCAGAGAAAGAAGGGCGCCTGGCGCAGTTCCACGCTTTCCAGCAGCACCCAGTAAAGGGCGAGGAAGACCGGGATCTGCACGATGATGGGCAGACAGCCCGCCAGCGGGTTGACCTTCTCGGTCTTGTACAGCTCCATCATGGCCTGACCAAGCTTCTGCTTGTCATCCTTGTAGCGCTCGCGCATCTTCTCCATCTTCGGCTGCAGCTTGCGCATGCCGGCCATGGAGCGATAGCTCGCGCCCGAGAGCGGGAAGAACAGCAGCTTGACGACGAGCGTCAGCAGGATGATGGCGATGCCCCAGTTGCCGGTCAGCTTGTGGAACCAGGACAGGAGCTGGAACAGGGGCTGGCCGATGATGGTCAGCCAGCCATAATCCACCGCGCGGTTCAGGCCGCGATCGAGAGATTCCAGCAGGTCCTGCTCCTTGGGGCCCATGAAGAGTTGTTCACTGACGCTGGCCCGCTGGCCGGGTGAGAGAATCGGCAGACTCTGCGCAATGCCGCTGACATAGAAGCCATCGCCGGTGGCGCGGGCATAGGCCTGGGCCGGCTGGTTCTGCGGCGGCAGGACCGCGGTCAGGAAATAGTGGTCCATGATGCCGGCCCAGCCCCCGTTGACCGGCGCGCCGATGCTGTTCTTGTCGAGATCCTTGAAGGCGTGTTTCTGGAATTCGTTATCGCGATAGACCACGGCGCCCGTAAACACCGGCATGAAGTAGGAGCCCTGACCGCTGCCATCGCGCAGAAACTGGTTGTACACCTGCCCCTGCCAGGGCTGGCCGCCCTGGTTGACGAATTCATAGCGACTGTCGATCAGATAGCTGCCGCGCCGCAGGGTCAGGATCCGGTGCACCAGAACGTTGCCGATCCGGCCTTGGAGGCGGATTTCGAGGGTGTTCTGGCCCGGCTGCAGCTGATAGCGCGTCGCGTCCGCCTCAAAAAGCAGCGGGGTGGCGGTCCCGCCCTGCGGGGTCACGCCACTTTGCTGGATCCAGCGCTGATTGCCCTGACCTCCGAGCAGTTGCAGGGGCTCGCTGGAACCGGCTGCCACGGTATAGCGCTTGAGCACCAATTGGCGGATATCGCCGCCAAGCCGATCGAGCGTCAGGCGGTAGAGGTCGGTCTCGACCTCGATCGTGCCACCGGATACTGGCGAAGCGTGGGACAGGCTTGGCACCGAGGGGGTCTGGGCGGCCGGAACCGGGCTGTGCGCCGGGGCGCTGGCGGTCGGGGCCATCGGTGTGGCGGGCTTTGGTTGCTGCTGGGCATTCCAGGACTGGAACAGCAGCAGCACGATGATCGACAGTGCTACGGCAAGCAGGGTTCTTTGCGGATCCATGGGTGACCTGTATCGGTGTTATTGTCTCAGGGAACGGGATCGACACCGCCCGGATGCCAGGGGTGACAACGGCCAATGCGCCGCAAGCCCAGCCAGCTCCCCTTCAGGGCGCCATGACGTTGCAGTGCGGTGATGGTGTAGTGTGAACAGCTGGGATAGAAACGGCAGCGCTGCCCGAGATAGGGGCTGAGCACGATCTGATAGACCCTGATCAGGAGGATGAGCAGTCGGTGCATGATTTGTCCCCAGCGAAAAACGCGCAGCCCGCGACAGCTTCAGACATCCTGGTTTTTCACCAGAGGCAAGGCAGCACGCCGGATCTTCACCGCTTCCTGAAGGCGTCTGGTTGCCAGTTCCAGCGTGAGCTGGCGGGCACCGGGGCGGGCAACGACCACCAGGTCACAGGCCGGCCAGTGCATCTGGTTCAGACGGAAGGCCTCACGCAGCAATCGCTTGATGCGACTGCGGTGTACCGACTTGCCGACCTTGCGGCTGACGGCCATGCCCAGGCGCGAACCCGTGGCCTCGCGTGCGAGCACATAGATCACCAGTTCACTGCTGACGATTTTCCGGCCTTGCTGAAAGACCTGCTGGAACTCCGCGGCCTTGAGCAGACGGTTCCCTTTCGGGAAGGCACAGGAGCTTGCCGCGTCCGGGCGGGGTTCCTGCATGACTGCCGCAATCAGCATCGAAAAGCCGCTCCTCGCAGATCCCCACCGGATCCGGCGAGGTGCAGACTCATCATGGATTTACGGGCAGAGTTTGGCGCGGCCCTTGGCACGGCGGCGCTTCAATACCAGGCGGCCGGAACGGGTGGCCATGCGGGCACGGAAACCGTGAACGCGCTTGCGGTGCAGGACGCTGGGCTGGAATGTACGCTTCATGGTTGGCTGACCTTCATCGGTGCAAAAATACTGAAAATGGGGAATGCCTGAAAAGGCGGATAAATTACGCGGGCACCTGCCACAAGTCAAGCCATGCCCGGCCGCGCACAAGTGGGATAGATCGGGTAGAATAGACTACAATATCAGTTTTACTGCAAGCGGCTTCCAATCAGATGTCCATGACAAACCCCGACGCCGATCTCTGGGATCAGTGCCTGAACGAGCTCCAGCGCGAGCTGTCGGTTCAGCAGTTCAATACCTGGATCCGGCCGCTGAAAGGTCAGCGCGAGACCGAACAGCTGGTGCTGGTGGCACCCAATACCTTCGTGCGCAACTGGGTCCGTGACCGCTTCCTGGAACGCATCCGCGCCATCGTCGGGCTGATCAGCCAGGGCAGCGTGGCAGTGGACCTGGTGGTGGATGACGGCAGCGCCCCCAAACCGGCACCTGCGCCGCGCCAGGCCAGTTTCGCAAAAACCAGGACAGGCAGTCCGGCCACCATGCAGCCGGAGCCCGAATCCCGCGCCGCCGACACCGGCGCGGCGGCCCCTACGCGCACCAATCTCAATCCGGCCCATGCCTTTGAGACCTATGTCGAAGGCAAGTCCAACCAGCTCGCCATCGCCGCCGCCCGGCAGGTCGGCGAAAATCCCGGCCTGTCGTACAATCCGATGTACATCTACGGCGGGGTGGGTCTGGGCAAGACCCACCTGATGCAGGCCATCGGGAATTACATGCTCGGCCGCAATCCCAAGGCCCAGGTGCTGTATGTCCATTCCGAGCGATTTGTCAGCGACATGGTCCGCGCCCTGCAGCATAATGCCATCAATGATTTCAAGAAGCGCTACCGTACTCTCGATGCCCTGCTGATCGATGATATCCAGTTCTTTGCCGGCAAGGACCGCACCCAGGAGGAATTCTTCCACACCTTCAACGCGCTCTTTGAAGGCCAGCGCCAGATCGTCATCACCTGCGACCGCTATCCCAAGGAGATTGAGGGCCTGGAGGAACGCTTGCAGTCACGCTTTGGCTGGGGGCTGACGGTCGCCATCGAGCCGCATGAGTTGGAGACCCGCATGGCGATCCTGCTCAGGAAGGCCGAACTCGATGGCATCGACCTGCCCGAGGAAGTGGGCTTTTTCATCGCCCAGAAGATCCGCTCGAACGTGCGTGAGCTCGAAGGTGCCTTGCGCCGGGTGATGGCCCATGCCCGCTTCACCAACCGGCCGATCGATCTTGGTCTGGCCAAGGACGCCCTGCGCGATCTGATCGATATCCAGAACCGCCTGGTCAGCATCGACAACATCCAGAAGACGGTGGCGGAATACTTCAAGATCCGCGCTTCGGACATGCAGTCCAAGCGTCGCAACCGGCAGGTGGCCCGTCCCCGGCAGGTGGCCATGGCCCTGGCCAAGGAACTGACCAACCACAGCCTGCCGGAGATCGGCGAGGCCTTCGGTGGACGCGACCACACCACCGTGCTGCATGCCTGCCGCCAGGTGGCAAGCCTGCGCAAACAGGACCCGCGCATCAACGAGGACTATCAGAATCTGCTGCGCACGCTCAGCTCCTGAAGCTTGTTGAAAACTGCCCCGGAACCCGGGGCAGAAGCTGTGGACAAGCCTGGGATGAAACCGGGCACCGAACTTATCCACAAAGGCTGCACAGGGAGTCAGCATGGTTCCGGGGACTTTGCCACCAGCGTTTCAGGCGAAGCAAATGATTGAATATGAACACGAAATTCGGCTTGTCCACAGATCATCGGCAAGCTAGTAGTAAACATAAAAGAAAACAAAAAACCAAACATCAATTAATATATAGAGGACCGACATGGAGTTCCTGAGCAAACGCAACGCCCTACTCAAGCCGCTGCAGGCGGTCGTTGGCGTGGTGGAAAAACGCCAGACCCTGCCTATCCTGAGCAACCTGCTGATCCACTGCGAGAACGATCAAGTGCGCATGACCGGCACCGATCTGGAGCTGGAGATGCAGAGCACGGTCAGCGTCGAGACACGAGAACCGGGCACCGGCACCATCCCGGCGCGCAAGTTCTTCGATATCTGCCGCAGCCTACCGGATGATGCCGAGATCCGGGTGAGCTTCGAGGGCGAACGCACCATCGTGCGCTCGGGTCGCTCGCGTTTCACCCTGCAGAGCCTGCCGGCCAGCGACTTTCCGGCCATGGATCGCAAGGGCGAAAAGCTGCGTGGCCGCATCGAGCAACAGACGCTCAAGACCCTGCTGGACCGCACCAGCATGGCCATGGCCCAGCAGGACGTGCGTTATTATCTCAACGGCATGTTCCTGGAATGCCGGCCCGAGGGGCTGCGCTGCGTGGCCACCGATGGCCATCGTCTGGCCATGGCCCAGGGCATGGCCGAGACCGGCGTCAGCGAGGTGATTTCCGCCATCGTGCCGCGCAAGGGCGTGCTGGAGATGCAGCGCTTGCTGGAAAACAGCACGGACATGATCGAGTTTTCGCTGGGCGACAATTTCCTGCGCATCAGCCGCAGCGATCTGGTATTCACCTCGAAACTCGTGGACGGGCGTTTTCCGGATTACGAGCGTGTCATTCCGCGCCAGCATGACCGCACCCTGCTGGTGAACCGCGAAGAACTCAAGGGCGCCCTGCAACGCGTTGCCATTCTGTCGAGCGAGAAATTCCGCGCCGCCCGCCTGCACCTGTTGCCGGATGAACTGCGCATCAGCGCCCACAATGTCGAGCAGGAGGAGGCCGAGGAAACGCTGGCCGTGCAATACCCCTTCGAAGAGATGGAAATTGGCTTCAACATCCACTATCTCATTGATGCAGTGAACTCTTTGACCGGTGAAGTTGTCAAATTCCTGTTTAAGGACAGCAATAGCAGCGGCCTGATTCAGACACCGGACAGCGAGCAGCCGCTCTATGTCGTCATGCCGATGCGCCTCTGATCCTGATGCACCTGGCCTTGGTCCATATCCAGAATCTGCGCTGCCTGCAGGACCTGCGTTTCAAGCCGGGCCCGCGCTGGAACTGGTTGCTTGGGAATAATGGCCAGGGCAAGACCAGCGTGCTGGAAGGCATTTTCATGCTCGGCACCGGCAACAGCTTTCGCGACCGGGGCGAGGGCATGATCCGCCTGACGGCAACGGAGATGCTGGTGTTTGGTGAGATCGAAGGCGATGGCAAGCACCACCGGGTAGGTATCCTGCGTGACAGGCATACCCGCACCATCAAGATCGACGGCCAGGTCGTGGACAGTGCCTGGCGCCTGCTGGAAATCATGCCCATACTCGCCATGACCGCGGATAACAGCCAGATCCTGAGCGACAGCCCGCAACAGCGCCGGCGCCTGCTGGACTGGGGACTGTTCCACGTGGAACCTCGTTACGGCGAGCTGCTGCAGGGTTTTCGCCGGGCACTCAGACAGCGCAATGCCTGGCTCAAGAGCCGGCCCGCCGGCAACAATCCCTGGGACCGGCCCTTTCTCGACTTTGGCCTGGGACTGGAACAGTTGCGACAGGATTACATCTCAGCACTGACCCCCTATTTCACTGAGACCCTGGCGCAATTTGGTCGCGAAAAGACCGAGGACGCCAGTCTGCAGCTCCTGTCCGGCTGGTCCCGCCAAAAAAGCCTGGAAACCGCCCTGGAACAGGATGCCCGACGCGATCTCGACGCCGGTTTCACCCATAGTGGGCCACACCGGGCGGACCTCACCTTCAAATGGCAGGAATGGCCGGCCGCGCAGATCCTGTCGCGGGGCCAGATCAAGCTGTGGAGCTACGCCTTCCGGCTGGCGCAACTGCGTTATCTGCGGGCACAACGCGGGATTCGCGCGGTGGTACTGCTCGATGATTTTGGCGCCGAGCTCGACCCGGACGCGCGGGAAGCCCTGCTGCAGACTTTACAGGGCATGGAACTGCAAGTATTCGCAACCGTCACCCATCAAAGCCAGATCCCTGCCGGCGCCAGCAGCGACGCGCAGGTTTTCGGGCTGGAAGCGGGTAATATTCGTTTGATTGAAGGAAAAGCGGCATGAAAGCAACTGATATGGCAAACGAGATCCTCGGCACTCAAGCAACGCCACCGGTTTATGACTCCACCAGCATCAAGGTCCTGCGCGGACTGGATGCGGTGCGCAAGCGGCCGGGCATGTACATCGGCGACACCGATGACGGCACCGGCCTGCATCACATGGTGTTCGAGGTCGTGGACAACGCCATCGACGAAGCCCTGGCCGGTTATGCCAATCAGGTGACCGTGACGATCCACGTCGATGAATCCGTCAGCGTCTCGGATAATGGCCGTGGCATTCCGGTGGACATCCACGAGGAAGAAGGCCGTTCGGCCGCCGAGGTCATCATGACCGTGCTGCATGCCGGCGGCAAGTTCGACGACAATGCCTACAAGGTATCCGGCGGCCTGCATGGCGTGGGTGTCTCGGTGGTCAATGCCCTGTCTGAATGGCTGCAACTCTCGATCCGGCGCAACGGCAATCTCTATACCCAGGAATACCGCAACGGCGAACCGGTCGCGCCCCTGGCCATCACCGGCCAGAGCAAGAGCACCGGGACCTCGGTGCAGTTCAAGCCCACCCCCGAGATCTTCTCTGACACGGTGTTTCACTACGAGATTCTCGCCAAGCGCCTGCGCGAGCTGGCCTTCCTGAACTCGGGCGTCAACATCGACCTGCGTGACGAACGCAGCGGCAAGCAGGAGAATTTTTTCTATGAAGGCGGCATCCGGGCCTTCGTCGAGCACCTCAACCGCAGCAAGCACGCCATTCACAACCAGGTCATCAGCATCAACGCCCAGAAGGATGGCGTCCAGGTCGAGGTCGCCCTGCAGTGGACCGACGCCTACCAGGAAGCGGTGTATTGCTATACCAACAACATTCCCCAGGCCGATGGCGGCACCCATCTCGCCGGCCTGCGCGGCGCGCTCACCCGCACCCTGAACAATTACATGGAGCATGAAGGCGTGCTGGCCAAGCACAAGATCGCGCCTTCGGGAGATGATGCCCGCGAAGGCCTGACCGCGGTGCTGTCGGTGAAGGTGCCGGACCCGAAGTTCTCCAGCCAGACCAAGGAAAAGCTGGTGTCCAGCGAAGTGCGTCCGATCGTCGAAAGCCTGGTGACCGACGCGCTGGCGACCTTCCTGGCGGAAAATCCCAAGGATGCCCGGAGCATCGTGGAAAAGGTGGTCGAGGCCACCCGCGCCCGTGAAGCCGCCCGCAAGGCACGCGAGCTGACCCGGCGCAAGGGCGCGCTGGATGTCGCCAACCTGCCGGGCAAACTGGCCGACTGTCAGGAGCGCGATCCGGCCAAGTGTGAGATCTATCTCGTCGAGGGCGACTCCGCCGGTGGCTCGGCCAAGCAGGGCCGCGACCGCAAGTTCCAGGCCATCCTGCCGCTCAAGGGCAAGATCCTCAATGTCGAGAAGGCGCGTTTCGACAAGATGCTGTCCTCGGATGAGATCGGCACCCTGATCACCGCACTTGGCACCGGCATCGGCAAGGAAGAATTCAACCCGGAGAAGCTGCGCTATCACCGCATCATCATCATGACCGACGCCGACGTCGACGGCAGCCACATCCGCACCCTGCTGCTGACCTTCTTCTACCGGCAGATGCCAGCACTGGTGGAAAACGGCTACATCTACATCGCCCAGCCGCCGCTGTACAAGGTCAAACGCGGCAAGCAGGAGCGCTATATCAAGGACGACGCCGAACTGGCCAGCTATCTGCTGGAAACCGCCATGGATGGCGCGCGCCTGCTGCCCGGCGAAGGCCGCGAGCTGATCCAGGGTGAGGCCCTGGCGGAAATGGCGCGCCTGTACCAGGTCGTCGATGCCCTGATCCAGCGCCTGGCGCGGCGTTACCCGAGCGCCATCCTCTGGCAAATGGCCTATATGCCCGAGCTCAGCTCGGCGGGTCTGAATGATGCCGGCCAGGGCCAGGCCTTCCTGAGCGACCTGCTGGCGCGGCTCAAATCCGGTTGCCTGGCGGATGAGACCTTCAGCGGTGAATGGACGAAGGCCGAGGGCGAGGAAGCCTGTATCCAGATCACCCGGCATATCCACGGCAGCACGCAGCGAGCCCTGATCGACACCGAGTTCCTGCTCAGTGGCGAGTATCGCAAGCTGCATCAGTTCGGCGCCCAGGTGGAAGGCCTGTTGAGCACCGGCGCGCGCATCGAGCGCGGCGAGCGGGGCATGGCGGTGCGCAGCTTCCGCGAAGCCATCAGCTGGCTGCTGGAGGAGGCCAAGCGCGGCCAGAGCATCCAGCGTTACAAGGGCCTGGGTGAGATGAATCCTGAGCAGCTCTGGGAGACCACCATGGACATCTCTGCCCGGCGACTGCTACGGGTGACCATCGAGGACGCCGTGTCCGCCGACGAGGTGTTCAGTACGCTGATGGGCGATGCGGTCGAGCCGCGCCGGGCGTTTATCGAGGAGAATGCGCTGCAGGTGTCGAGGCTGGATGTGTAGGCGGATGGTTATCCTCTTGCCAGCAATGTACACTAAGTCCGTGTACACGAATGATGGGGATTGCCATGAAGAACATTACCCTGAGCGCGGATGAAAAACTCATCGAAGCCGCCCGCGAGCGGGCCCGGGCCGAACACACCACCCTGAACGAACAGTTTCGCCGCTGGCTCGTGGACTATACGCGCCGCCAGGAGCGCATGCAGCGCTACGACGAGGTCGTCGAATCCCTGCGCGGCAAGGTCCGGGTCGGGCGCAAGCTGACGCGGGACGAAATGAATGAGCGCTGATTGCTTTATCGACACCAACCTCTTCATTTATCAACTCGAAGCGCTGGATACCCGCAAATATGCCATCGCCGAAGGCATCATTCGCGAAGGTGTGGCCACCGGCAAGGCCTGCATCAGCTTTCAGGTGATACAGGAATGCCTGAATACCGTGCTGCGCAAAGCCGAGATTCCCCTTGATACGGATGCCACCCGCGCCTATCTCGATACCGTACTCACGCCGCTGTTCCGGGTGCCGGCCAGTATCGCCCTCTATCAGCGCGGCCTCGACATCCAGGGGCGCTATCGCTACGGCTTCTACGACAGCCTGATCATAGCTGCGGCTCTGGAAGCCGGCTGCACCCGGCTCTACAGCGAGGACCTACAACATGGTCAACGCATCGACAGGCTGATCATCGAAAATCCATTTCGGGACTGACTCAGAAATCGGCTGCTGGTGCTTCGACCTGACTCCAATTGAGAATTTTTACTCTTGCGCATTGCTTGATTGCGTAATTTGCAAGATATAGACTGGTCTAACACTAGTCTGGAGGAGTTTCCCATGTCCGAGATCGGCGCCTATGAGGCCAAGACCCATCTGCCCCAGCTCCTGGAACGGGTGCAGAAGGGCGAGCGTTTCATCATCACCAAGCATGGTCATCCGGTGGCGGAGCTCGTGCCTGTCAACCAGCGGGACCTTGATGCCGTGAATCAGGTAATCACGGCGCTCCGTAATTTGCGCTCGGATTTCGCCGAACGTGGGCTGCGCCTGGATGACCTTCTGCAGGAAGGACAAAACCTGCGCGAGCTGGCGCATGAAGGGCATCGTTACTGATGCCCTTCGTACTTGATAGTTCCGTCACGCTGGCCTGGTTACTGCCTGATGAAGCCAGCCCGGCGGCCGATCGCTTGCTTGAGCAGCTTTCTGGAGAATACGCACTGGTCCCGGCGATCTGGCCTCTGGAAATCGCCAATGTACTGATCATGGCCCAACGGCGTGGGCGCATTTCCCAGCAAGAGCGCGAAATCATGTTTGGCAACCTGCGGGTCCTGCCCATCAAGATCGAGGAAACGTACCTTGAGCGCAGCCTTGGCGCCGTGCTGGAACTGGCGATATGTCATGGGCTGACCAGCTACGACGCCGCCTATCTCGAACTTGCCCAGCGCCGCGGGTTGCCGTTGGCCACACTCGATACGCGCCTGCGCGCGGCCTGTGATGCGGCTGGGGTTGCGGTGCTGCCGAGCTGACAAATGATAAAAATCAATGAAATTCAGTGAATTGCCCTTTGGGCAGCAGTTTGAATGGCAGGGTGAGAACTACAGCAAGGTCAGCCCCCTCATGGCCCGGCAGCTAGTGCTGGAACAAACTCAGCAAGCAATCGCGCAAGCCTTGGAGTGTTTTCTAGCGGCAGTTGGAGAGCCTGATAACCGTAAATCCGATCCGGCCCCATGAACTGCCGCTCCGGTTGCGGTGCCTGCTGCATCGCGCCTTCCATTTCCTCGCCCATTCCCGGCATGCCGGAAGGAAAGCCTGCGGGGGTGCGCTGCGTGCAGCTCGATGAGGCGAACCGCTGCCGCATCTTCGGGCGGCCCGAGCGCCCGGCAGTATGCGCCAGTCTCAAGCCGGCAATGGACATGTGCGGCGCATCATCTGCCGAAGCCCTTGCCCTGCTCGCACGGCTGGAGATCCTGACCGGCGCAGGCGCAAATCCATGAAAAAGGCGGCCCGCAGGCCGCCTGAAGGTTTCATCCGCTAGCGCAGAGTCGGTTGCTGACCCGGTCGCTCGCCCGCTGGCGGGGTGATCGGGTGAGGGTTCTCCTGATCCAGCGCGGCCTCCCCACTGCTGTCGGCGCGCGTCATCTCGGGCGAGATGCCGGGATCGCCCTTGTAGGCGGAATCGAGCAGCACCGACAGGACGCCGGCGGCGCGGGCCCGCTCGACCGCGGCATGGGTGATGATCTCGCCGGTATTGAGGATGACGTTGTCGGCACGATCGAGGATGACGCGGGTGGTCGGGCGGCCGAGTGCGTCATTGATGCGCTGCTGCTCTTGCTTGGCCGCGTACTCCGCGCGCTTGGCGTGCATGGCGGCCGTCAGTTCGGCGGCCTTTTCCTTGACCGTCTCCCAGAAGTTGCCGGCCTTTTCACGGGTGGCCTGCATGCCCTGGGAAGCCATGCCAGAACCCGCAGCAGCAATCAGTTCTCGCTCCCTGCCATGCAGGCGGGCTTCCTGCAGGATTTCCGGGGTGATGATCATGCCAGGTGCGACCAGGGTGGCGCCGCTGGGCAGCAGTACTTCGCGTCCGGCGGTTTTGCCGACCACGGCCTCGGCGGTAGAGGATGTGCCACTGGCGGCCAAGCCGCTGATCCTTTCCCTGCCGCTGCTCCAGGCGGCGCTCACGGCTCCGCCACCGGCGGCGAGCACCAGTTGGCGAAGCCGGCCGGCAGCTTCGGCGCGCTCGATCTGCTCCTCGGTGATGATCTCGCCCTTGCGTACCAGGAGAGTTTCGGGTGCTTCGCTGTCGTCGAGGGAGCTGGCTTCAACGCTGTCCAGGTCGTGCTGGGTGCTGGCCGAGGCGGCGGAAAGGTCGATAGTGTCAGGCAGGCCCTGCGTGGCCGGGATGAAGACGTCGCGCCCGGCGGTCCTGCCGAGGACGAATTCGCGCTGTTTCTCGACCGAGGCCTCGCTGATATTTTCATAGATGCCGGCGGCGCGGGTTCTGGCGCCCTCGGCGGCTGTCCCGAGCCTTTCCTGCGCCGTGGCTGCCGCGCCCCGCAGGCCACCGGGCTGGCTTTCGGCTTGCGCAGTCAGGGCATCGGCTGCTTCCGGTGGTACCAGGGCGACGTCCTCGCCCAGCCGCATGCCATGCTCCACCGCCAGGAAGCGCTTGCCGGCCATGGCGTCGTTGACCACGCCCCCGGAGACCTCATAACCGACGATATTGCCGCTGGCTTCATCGATGTACATGTCCCCCAGGGTGCCCAAATCACGGCCGTCGGTGGTGAAGACGCGCTTGCCGGACAGGGCGCCAGCCCCTTCCATGAGCTTGCGGATCTCCGGGCGCTCGTCGACGACGATACTGGCATGGTCATCCCGGACCATGACGGCATCCGGGCCGATGGTGATGAGGGCCTCCCAGGGCACGACGTGTGCCTTGATCATGCCGAAGAGTTCCCGGTCCGACAGCACCAGCGCCACCAGGCGGTCGGCATCGTGATCAAACACCAGATCCCGCACGCTGCCGAGCGTTTCGCCATCCGGCTGGCTGATGACTTTCAATCCAATGATGCTATGCCCTTTACGCATAAATCACTCCTTGCTGGATAATTGCCAGGCCGCGTCCGCGAGTGGCGCATGGCCAGCACTGGTCTGGGCCGGAACCGCGATGGTTTCGTCTTCCAGGACGGATCGTTGCTGGTACTGGTCGTAAAGCAGGAACGCGCCCAGGGCCAGGATCAGCAGCACCAGTACGATGACCATGGTGCGGGTGACGGGAGATTTGTGTCCTTCGAGTCTGGGCATGGTCAGGCTCCTTTTGTGGAAAAGGTTTTCAGGAATGCTGCCTCGCCGGGATCGGGAACGGGCCATACTCGGGCGGGGCGAAGCCACCCTCACTAAACCATATGACAACAAAAGTGGCAGGAATGATGCAAGGAAATCAGGGCGTTAGGTCCTAGGACGAAGAGCTGAAGTTGCTGAATGGCTGGTTTCACCTTGACCATGGGAGAAATCTGCTTTGGTGCAGCAGTTTTCTCGATGCACCAAAATGGTGCTAAATGGTCCTCCAAAGGTATTACTAATCCAGAATATACAGGTACGATAATTGCATAGACCTCCTTAACAAAAGGGAGGATGGCACGATGCACTTACAGAGCCGATCGATGCGGCTGACAGGCAGCGAACGTCGCTGGCTGCCTTGGTTCGGCAAGACGGGCAAGCTCGCGATGGGATGGTCCTGTTTTCTGAATCGCAAGGTCTATGCCAGTGTGGAGAGTATTTTCGAGGGTATTGCCGGTACTCGAAAGAAGATCCTGATGCAGTGGGCCGAGTCCCAATGGGGACATCTGGGCAGTCTGGCGGAGGTGCTTGCCAGCGACTTTCCTGAAGTACCGCAGGCGCGGCTGGTCGCCAAACGGCGCCAGGCGCCGGACTTCTCCGAGCTCTTCGTGATCGATGCCCAGGGCACGGTGCTGGCATCGACCCATGCGGCGCGTCTCGGCGCGCGGGATCTGCTGCCGCAGGCAGTCATGGCGGGCCAGCAGGCACCCTTCCTGCATGGACCTTATGTGGACCGGGCCACCGGGTCCATCGGCCCTTCCACGTCCAAATTCCATGACGATGTAACGCTCATGTTCTATCAACCGATCCGCCGTGAGGGCCGGGTGCTGGGTTGTCTGTGTGGGCGGGTGCCGAATGATGTGCTGGGTGATCTGATTCAGCGCGAGGCCGGGCATGTCTATCCGGAGTCCGGGGATAATTATCTCTTCATGGTGGAATCACGCTTCGATCCAATGATTCAGCCAGGCACGGCACTGTCGCGCTCGCGCTTCGAGGACGATACCTTTTCCTATGGCGAGAACCTCAAGGGTGGTGTGCACACGCCCTGGGGCACGGTGCAGGTCAAGGCACATACGGAGCTGGAGCTGCGCTTCACCGATCCGGCCACCCGCGAACTGCATCCAGGCGTACGCGAGACGATTCGGCAGGGCGAGAACCTCTTCGTCACGTATCCCGGTTATTCGGATTACCGGCATGTACCGGTGATCGGCAAGGGCGTGACTTTCCAGATGCCGGGCTCGCCGGATCGCTGGGGCATGATGTGCGAAGGGGATCTGGAGGAGGTGTACCGGCGCCGGTCGATCAGCTTCCGGCTGATGCGCTGGTATCTGGGCGTGACCCTGTCGCTGTGGCTGGCCAATGTCCTGCTGACGCGGTTCTCGGGGTTGACACCCCTGATGGCCCAGGTCGCGACCGGTGCCCTGTTCGTGATGGGCGGCGCGATATTCTACCGCTTCGGTACCGCTTCACTGAGCCGCCGGCTCGATGAAATGACCGATGTGATCCGCACCATCGCCGAGGGTGAAGGCAACTTGCGCCAGCGCCTCGACAGCAAGCGCTTCAAGGCCGATGAGACCGGCGAAATGGGGCGCTGGATCAACAGTTTCATCGACAATCTCGATGGCATCGTCGGTCAGGTGATCCAGGTGGCCGAGGAGGTCCGGGAAACCAATCACCAGATGCTGGACCGCAATCAGGCCGCCAGCGTCAGCTCATTGCAGGTACTGGCGGCAATCGAGACCATGCTCGATACCCTGCGCGACCAGATGCGCGAGATCGAGTCGGCTTCGGGAACCGCCAGCGCCATGCAGACCGCCATGGACGAGGTGGTGCACAATGCCCAGGCCCAGTTTGCCGTGGTGCGCGGCAAGACCCAGGGAATTCGCAACGCGATCGAGGAATCGGCCCGCAGTATCCGCGCCCTGCAGCAGCGCAGCGAGGAGATCGGCAAGATCGCGGGCGTGATCAATGACATCGCCGATCAGACCAATCTGCTGGCGCTCAACGCCGCCATCGAAGCGGCGCGGGCCGGCGAGCAGGGACGCGGCTTTGCAGTGGTCGCCGATGAGGTCAGAAAGCTCGCCGAGCGCACCACCGAGGCCACGCGTCACATCCACGAAATGATCGGCAATGTGCAGGGCGAGGCGCGCCAGGCGGTGACGGTCATGGAAAACGGCATGCAGGGGGTGGAGGACGGCCTGCGCATGGCCGAGGAGACGGCCGGGAATCACACGGACATCGAGCAGGTGGTGCAGCGCATGAACGCGGTGATTCAGACCATCGCCAAGGGTAGCGAGGCGCAGAACCGCAGCGCGCGCGACACCGCCGAGATCACGGCGGGCATGCAGGGCGTGGTGGATGACCTGCGTCAGAGCGCGGACCAGGTGCAGGTCACGGCCGGCAAGCTGCAGCGACTGGTGGGGCAGTTCCAGGTGAGTCGGGTGGCATGACGCAGCCCGGTCCCCTGCACCTGGATCTCATCGAGGCCGCGATCAGCGCGCGCGAGTTCAGCCATTATGGCAAGTTCGGAGGATTGCTGCTCACCAGCGCCTTCCAGCCCATCTTCAGCCTGGCGCATCGCAAGCGCATCGGCAGCGAGGGTCTGCTGCGCGCCTTTTCCCGCAGCGGCGAACCGGTATCACCCCTGGATGTGTTTGCCGCGGTCCAGGATGAGCGCCAGGGGATCTATCTCGACCGGCTCTGCCGCACCCTGCATCTGCGCAATGCCCTGCCGCTGATGGCGGACGAGTGGCTGTTTCTGAACATCAATCCGGACACGG
The DNA here is from genome assembly GCF_038070005.1 of Thermithiobacillus plumbiphilus. Lineage (NCBI taxonomy): Bacteria > Pseudomonadati > Pseudomonadota > Acidithiobacillia > Acidithiobacillales > Thermithiobacillaceae > Thermithiobacillus > Thermithiobacillus plumbiphilus. The sequence continues at coordinate 151,950 of NZ_JBBPCO010000006.1, forward strand.
CAGTGCGCGGCAAGCACTATGGGGCCTTTTTCGGGGAGCTGCTAGCGCGCTATCAATGCCCGGGGTGCCGCATCGTCGCCGAGATCGTCGAGGCGGCCTTCCAGCAGGAGGCTATGCTGGCGGATGCGGTCCAGTATTACCGTGCGCTTGGCTGCCTGGTGGCCATCGATGACTTTGGCGCGGGACATTCCAATTTCGACCGGATCTGGCGCCTGCAGCCGGACATCGTCAAGCTGGATCGCTCGATGATTGCCGAAGCCGCGCGCTCGCCCAAGGTACGGCGCCTGATGCCGCGCATCGTCTCGCTGCTGCACGAAGCCGGCAGCCTGGTGCTGATGGAAGGGGTGGAGACCGAGCGCGAGGCGCTGATCGCCGTCGAGGCCGATGTCGATTTCGTGCAGGGCTATTTCTTTGGCCGGCCAGAATTGGGTGGCAAGCCTGTCAGCCAGCCCGATTTCGACGCCCTATGCGGGCGCTTCAATCAGGTTTCGGAAACGCAATCCCTGCAGCGGCGCGATTATATAGCGGCATTCCTGCAGCCTTTCGAGCAGGCGGCCCGCGACTATGCCGCAAGTGGTGATGCCCGGCACGCCTGTGGCACTTTGCTCGACATGGCCCATGTGCAGCGCTGCTACGTGATGGATCAACAAGGCAATCAGCTCGGCCAGAATCTGAACCGGCGGGTCCGGGCCAACGACCCCCGCTTCGGCCCGATCTCGGATGCGGCAGGCGCCAACTGGTTTCGCAGACCCTATCTGCGCCGCGCCCTGGAGGCGCCCGGCACGATCCAGATCACCCGTCCCTACCTGTCGATCGCCGATTCCAGCATGTGCGTGACCCTGTCCATGAGCGTGCGCCGCGCGGGTCGGCTGGAAGTGTTGTGCTGTGATCTCGACTGGATCGAGGAGGATCTGCACGCAGCCTGAAATGCTGGCATAAGGGGGATCCGGCATGCTTACTCGTCATGTTCACCCGGTCATCTTGCCCACGGGCGCCTTCCTGCTGCTGGTGCTGGGGGTAATGGGGCTCAATGTGCTGATGTCCCAGGGCATGCATCAGGATGCCCTGGAGATCAATATCGCCGGACGCCAGCGCATGCTGAGTCAGCGCATGGCCAAGGAGTTGTTGCTGTTGCAGGCCGATCCGGTTTTCAGGGCGGCTGGACACCGGGCAAGCCTGATGCAATCCCTGCAACTGTTCGACGAAACGCTGACTGCTTTCCGCCAGGGCGGCCTGGTGCACGATGCGACAGGCAGTTTGCGGCGTATCGACGCCCTGCGCGGCGAGCGCATCCAGGGTCTACTGCGCGATAGCGCGCTGGACTGGCAGGCCTATAGTCGCATGCTGAAAGCCGCCCTGGCGGAGCCGGCCGCCATCCGGCAAATGGCACTGAATTCGCAAGCGCAGAACACGGCGCTGCTGGCGCGCATGAACCAGCTCACGCAACTGCTCGAAGAGCAGGCGGAAACCCGCCTGCAGCTTTTGCAAACCGTGCAGCAGGTCGCCCTGGCGCTCTCCCTGCTGCTCTTCGGCGGCATCCTGCACGCCCTGCGTTGCGAGGTGCGGACCACGCGCGACAACAAGGCCCTGCTGCGGGCGGTACTCGACAACATCGAAACCGGGGTGCTCACGCTCGATGGCGCCGGCCGTGTGCTCTCGGCAAACGCGGTGGCCGCGCAATTGTTCGAGCGGTCACCTGAGCAACTGCGGAATTGCCTGCTGCGTGACCTGCTTGCCGCGCCTTACTATCCCTTTTATCTTCGCCGGGCCAATGGTGATCTGCTGCCAGTCGACATCTCTCTCAATGCAGTCACTGCGCAGCATTACGTCGCCAGCCTGCGTGATCTGAGCCAGCAGCATCTGCAGGAGGAAGAACTGACGCGCATCGCCTATCAGGATCCCCTCACGCAGCTCCCCAATCGCCTGCTCTTCGAAGACCGTCTGGAGCAGGAGATTCATCATGCGCGGCGCAATGGTTACTGCCTGGGCCTGTTCTTTCTCGACCTGGATGGCTTCAAGCCCATCAACGACCAGTTTGGCCACGCCTGCGGCGACCTGGTGCTGCAGACCGTGGCGCGGCGGCTGCAGGATATTCTGCGCGAGGGCGACACCATCGCGCGGCTGGGTGGTGACGAGTTCGTGCTCATAGCCGTGGGCATTCACAACGTTGCCGATTGTCTCCGGATCGCCCGCAAGTTGCTACGCACCATCAGCCGCGAAATCCACCATGAAGGCCAGTCATTCCAGGTGACTGCCAGCATCGGGGTCAGCCTCTTTCCGCATGATGCCGAAGACCGGGAGACGCTGCTGCGTCGGGCCGACGAAGCCATGTACGTCGCCAAATCAGGTTCCTTGGGCTTCTGCTTTTATGCCATGCCAAAAACTGTACCGCTCGAGCGCAAATTCCTGCCAGAGGGTGGTCAGCCGATTGTATCAAGGTGAATGAAGCTGGCGGGCATGGTGATGGACGATCCCCTTGACAGAAATCCGCAAGGGGGCTAGGTTCGATTAGAACGGCCGTTCTAGGGATGGATTGTTCAATGCAGAAGACCATCACGCGTCCCCAGGGGAGTGCGCGACAACACGTGCTGGAAAGCGCACTCAGCCTGTTCACCGAACAGGGCTATTTCAATACCTCGGTTCACGACATCGCCCGTGCATCCACGGTAAGCATAGGTTCGATCTATCATCATTTTCAGGACAAGGAGGGAATTGCCCGAGCACTCCATCACTCTCTCCTCGATGAGATGGAAAGCGTGCTGACCGGCATCGTGGACCGCCACGAGAACACGCATGACCGAAGCCGGGCCATCGTGGAGTTGCTTTTTGAACTTGCCCTGGACAGCCCCCACAAGATGGCGTTCATGCTATCTGCCAAACATCGGGAGTTCATGCCGGATGAGCCCCCGGTTTGTTCTTCCAGGCCTTTCGGGATCATGCGCGAAATCGTTACAGAAGGGATCCGGAATGGAGAACTGTACCCGAATGACCCGCTCGTGGCTGCAACCTGCCTGTTCGGTGGGCCTATACGCATGGTCAATCTTCATCTGGATGGCATTCTGCCGAAGCCCTTGTCGCATTATCTGGAAGAAGTCTGGCGCTGCGCCTGGCGTGGAGTATCGCGCTGATTTTTTGAGCACGAGTTAGAACGAACATTCATTCTACAGGAGGTGTCTTATGCCCGAAGAAGAAGCTGACAGTCTTTGCTGGGGCTGTGTTTATTATCCCCCGAATCTGCCACGACACGCTTACGCCGAAGCTGACTGGCAGATGCTGCAATCACTTTCATGCGCTTTCGAATATCAACCCGGCAGTGCGGATTGCCTCGGCTCGCGCAAGACCAGTTGCAGTCTGCTGGATCTCGAAGCAATGGCCGGGCAGATCCGGGTCGATGCCAAGCAGAATTCCGCAGGATCGAGCTAGAGCCCTGAATCCGGCATGTCTCGGGCCGAGCGAGCAAAACTGTGCACCTGCTCTTGATTGGTGCGTTCTTGCTGGCCGGCTTGAGATTGACTTGCTTGATGCACCATGATGGTGCATGCAGTTGTGGCGATGTAGAAAAAACACCCTGGCCCGATCCTTGCTATGGAAGACCGATAGCCGGAAACAGGAGCTTGGGTGGATCGCATTCTCATCATCGACGACGCGCGCGAACGGGCGGCCTGGCTCCGGGCCAGCCTGGAGCTGGCGGGCTATGAGGTCTTGGATGTGCTGGCCTGGGTGGATGTCGATGCCGCGCGGCTGCAACGATTGCATCCGGACGTGATCATCGTCGATACCAATGCGCCGGGGCGCGACACACTGGAGCAGATCAGCGTCATGTCCTCGGAGCTGGAGCGCCCGGTGGTGGTGCTGGGCGGCCAGGACGATCAGGGCAGCATCCGCGAGGCGATGCGCGCCGGGGTGAGCGCCTATGTGAGTCACGCCATCCAGGCCGAGGATCTGGCGCCCATCCTGCGCGTGGCCACGGCCCGCTTTGCCGAGTACAAGCGCTTGCGCGATGAACTCAAGGAAGCGAAGACGCAACTGGCCGAGCGCAAGACCATCGACCGGGCCAAGGGCATCCTCATGCAGGAACATGGTTTCAGTGAACCGGACGCCTATCAGCGCATGCGCAAGATGGCGATGGATCGCAGCAAGCGGCTGGTGGATGTGGCGGAGGCCATCATCCTCGCCCAGGAATTGAAGGGCTGAGATTTCAGCGGCAGGCCATGATGGTCTGCCGATCGGGAAGGTCCGCGCAAAGGCGCGTGGACATCCAGGCAATGACGCCAATCCGAATGTTCGGATTGGCGTTTTTTTGTGTTCAGGAGACCATCATGAACCGTGAGTTTTTGAAATCAGGACATACGCCAACGCTTTTTTCCGCCTTTTTGTACTTTGATCTGAGTTTCATGGTCTGGGTGCTGCTTGGGCCGCTGGCGGTGCAGATTGCCGGCGATCTGGGCCTGAGCCCGGCGCAAAAGGGCTTCATGGTGGCGACACCGGTGCTGGCCGGGGCCTTTCTGCGGGTGGTCATGGGCCTGCTGGTGGATCATTTCGGTCCCAAACGGACGGGCCAGCTCGGCCAGTTGATCGTAATCGCCGGATTGCTTGGGGCCTGGATGTTTGGGCTGCACAATTACAGTCAGGTGCTGGCCATCGGCGTGCTGCTCGGGGTGGCCGGGGCGAGTTTCGCCGTCGCCCTGCCGCTGGCTTCGCGCTGGTATCCGCCGGAGTATCAGGGCACGGCCCTGGGTATTGCCGGCGCGGGCAATTCCGGTACGGTGCTGGCCAGCCTGTTCGCGCCGGGGCTGGCCAAGGCCTTTGGCTGGAACGCGGTATTCGGGCTGGCGGCGATTCCCCTGATCCTGACCTTGCTGGTGTTCAGCCTGCTCGCCCAGGACAGCCCCAACAAGCCGGCGCCGCAGCGGCTCAGCCAGTATCTCTCGGTGCTCAAGGACAAGGATGCCTGGTGGTTCATGCTGTTTTACAGTGTCACCTTTGGCGGGTTCGTCGGGCTCGCCTCAAGTCTGGTGATCTACTTCAATGATCAGTACGGCCTGGACCCGGTGACGGCGGGCTACTTCACGGCAGCCTGCGTCTTTGCCGGATCGCTGGTGCGCCCGGTGGGCGGCGCGGTGGCGGATCGCATCGGCGGCGTGCGCGCGCTGAGCTTCGTGTATATCGTCGCAGGCCTGGTCCTGGCCCTGGTCAGCATCGGCCTGCCCAGCCGCTGGCTGGCCCTGGCCGCCTTCGTGATGGCCATGCTGGCGCTTGGCATGGGCAATGGCGCGGTGTTTCAGCTGGTGCCGCAGCGCTTTGGCCGCGAGATCGGCGTCATGACCGGACTGGTGGGCATGGCTGGCGGCCTCGGCGGGTTCTATCTCGCCTCCAGCCTGGGGCTTTCCAAGCAGTGGACCGGGACTTATCAGACCGGCTTTCTGATCTTCGCGGCCCTGGCCGTGGTTGCCCTGATCGGTTTGTCCGCCGTCAAACGACGCTGGCGTACCACCTGGGGCGCGGTGATCGCGGCGCGGGTCTGAGGCTTGAGCAAACTGCAAATCCAGGTTGGGCAGCATAGCGAAGCAGGCCCGCGGCCGCGCAACGAGGACCGCTTCGGGGTGGTGACGCCCGAGGGCGCGGTACTCGCGGCCAAGGGCGCGCTGCTGGCGGTGGCCGATGGGGTCGGTGGGGCGGCTGGCGGCCTGGAGGCGGCGCGCTATACAGTGCGTGGGCTGATGGCGGATTATTATGCCACGCCCGATACCTGGCCGGTGAGCCGCTCTTTGCAGGCAGTGCTGGAAGCGGTGAACGCCTGGGTGCATGCCGAAGGGCGCAAACGCCGCGAGCTGGCCGGCATGGCCTGTACCCTGAGCGCCCTGGTGCTCAAGGGCCGGCGCTTTCATGTCGCTCACGTCGGTGATTCGCGTATCTACCGGCTGCGCGGCGAGCAGTTCGAAACCCTGACCACGGACCACGTCTGGGACCGCCCGGATCTGCGCCATGTGCTGACCCGGGCGGTGGGCCTGGAAAGCCATCTGCCGCTGGATTACCGCGAGGGTGATCTGGCCGAGGGTGATCGCTTTCTCATCCTCTCCGATGGCGTCTGGGGGGCACTGACGGACTTGGAGATGCATCAGTTGCTCCTGCTGCATGAGGAGCCTGAGGGACTGGCGCGTGCCCTGGTGCGCGCCGCCCTGAATGCCGGCGGCCAGGACAATGCCACCGCCGTGGTAGTACGGGTGGCGTCGCTGCCGGCCGAGGGTCTGGATGATCTCTGGGGCGAGACCCGCGAATTGCCCCTGCCCCCCGCGCTCAAACCGGGCCAGGTGCTGGATGACTTCGAGATCGAGACGGTGCTGCATCGCGGCAACATGGCCTGGATCTATCAGGCCCGCGACCGCCAGAGCCGGCGTCAGGTGCTGCTCAAGGCGCCGAGCCCCCTGCGCGCGGAAGACCCGCAGACCCGTGAAGGCTTTCTGCGCGAGGAATGGCTCGGCAAACGGGTGCTGAGTCCGCATGTCGCGCAGGTCCTGCCGGTCGATCCCGCCCGGCGCAGCGCGCTCTATTACGTCATGGCACAGCATCCCGGCAGCACCCTGGCCGAGCGGCTCGATGCCGGCCAGCACTTCGGGATACCCGAGGTGATCGAGCTCGGCCGTCAGCTCCTGAGCGGATTGGGTGCCCTGCACCGGCTGGAGGTGCTGCACCGCGACATCAAGCCCGAGAACCTGCTCCTGAGCGAGGAAGGCCAGCTTCGGATTCTGGATCTGGGCGTGGCGCGCAGCGCTGTGCTGGGCGAAGCCTCTGCCAATCCCGGGACGCCGAGCTACATGGCGCCGGAGCGCTTCAGCGGCAGTCCGGCCAGCGTGGCCGGTGATCTCTATGCCGTGGGTGTGACGCTCTATCATCTGCTGACCCGCCGCTATCCCTATGGCGAGATCGAGCCCTTCCAGCACCCGAACTTTCGCGAACCCACCCCTGCCTCCCGCTTTCGCCCCGAGATTCCGGCCTGGCTGGATCAGGTGCTGCTGCGCGCCTGTGCCCGCGATCCGGCGGATCGCTTCGAGACCAGTGAGGAATTTGCCCTGGCACTGGCGCGAGGTATGCAGAGTCCGCTGCCGCCGGTGCGTAGCGAACCCCTGCTCAAGCGTGATCCGGCGGTATTTTGGCGGGGTCTGAGCCTGATGCTCGCGCTCATTTGCGCCCTTTTGCTCTATCTGCTCATTCTGCGGGGTTGAAATCAAACGTTTCTTGGCATTTTGCAAATTGCTCGGCTAATATTGGTGTATATCCGACTTTGGTCGTGCTTTTGTTTGCTGATTGGAACTGCCATGTCCTCATCCCGCCCCACTCCCGGCTCTCCCGATCTGATATCCACGCGTGAGGAAAATGCCGAGCGCCTGAGCCTGGCCTTGGAGGCGGCGCGGCTGGGGATGTGGGACTGGGACATCGAGAGCGGCAAGGTCTTTGTCAGCCAGGACTGGAGCGGCATTCTTGGTTACGGCCCGGACGAATCGGTCCTGCATGACCAGACCTGGCACGGTTTCATCCACCCCGAGGACCTGCCACGGGTGCTTGAGGAGGTGGAGGCTCATCTACGTGGAGATAGTCCTTGCTACGAGGCGGAATACCGCCTGCTGGAAAAGTCCGGGGAGTGGCGCTGGATTCAGGACCGTGGCCGGATCACTGCCCGCGATGCGGCGGGCCTTCCCTTGCGCATGACCGGCGTGCATCAGGATGTCACCGAGCGCAAGGCTGCCGAGGAACGCATCCTTTTTCTGGCCCAGCATGATGCCCTGACCGGCCTGCCCAACCGGGTACTGCTGTATGATCGCCTGCAACAGGCCCTGGCGCGCGCCGTGCGCCGGCGTGGGACTTTCGCGGTGCTCTTCATCGATCTCGATGGCTTCAAGACCATCAATGACCAGCATGGCCATGCCGTGGGTGACCTCTTCCTGCAACAGGTCGCCCTGCGTCTTACTGGTGCCTTGCGTGCCGCCGATACCGTCAGCCGGCTCGGCGGCGATGAGTTCATCGTCCTGCTCGATGAGCTGACCCGGCCCGAAGATGCTGCCTTGGTAGCGCAAAAACTCATCCGGGAACTGTCCTGCCCCTGTATCCTGGAGGGCAAGGCGCTTGGTAGTACGCCATCCATCGGCATCAGTTGTTTTCCCGATGATGGCGCAGACCCCGAAGCCCTGATCCAGTGCGCCGACCAGGCCATGTATCGCGCCAAGGCCGCCGGTCCCGGCCGCTTTGAGGCATATGCCGGCACGGTTCAGGACAGCCGCGCCAGAAGCTGCTGAGCTGCCCCGCATTGGTGCAACGCTGGCCGCCATCGTCTCATTTTCGTGCGTAATCCCTTTTCCAAGCCATCTTTCCTTCGTTTTGCTTGCTATTTATGCCTGGCACGACCTTTGCTGATAGCTGATTGACGGGCCAAAGCCGGCCTGCCAAATGAAAAAGGACAAAGGCGTCCTCCCGGTATTTGCCGGGTGGACGCTTTTTTGTGCGAAATTCGACGGGAGAAGCTGGGCATGGATGAAACCAAACAGGAGCAGTTGGAACAGGATGCAATGAACCGGCGCGATTCCATGAAGCGCGGCAGCAGTCTGGTGGGTGCGGCGGACATCCTGACTCTGGTGCCCCCAGCAGTGCGTAGCAATGCCTGGGCGGCGGGTTCGGATGCCCCGGAAAAGCCCAACATCACGGTCGGCTTCATTCCCCTGACCGACTGCGCCAGCGTGGTCATGGCCCATGAACTGGGCCTGGACAGAAAATACGGCCTCAAACTGAGCGCCTCCAAGGAAGCGAGTTGGGCGGCGATGCGCGACAAGCTGGTGCTGGGCCAGATCGATGCCGCGCATGTGCTCTATGGCCTGGTCTATGGCCTGCAGCTCGGCATCGGTGGCCAGAAGAAGGACATGGCAGTGCTGATGGGCCTGAATCACAACGGCCAGGCCATCACGCTGTCGCAGCAGCTGCGCGAAAAGGGTGTGACCAACGGCCAGCAGCTCGCAGCCTTGATCAAAAAAGAATCCCGCGATTACACCTTCGCCCAGACCTTCCCCACCGGCACCCATGCCATGTGGCTGTACTACTGGCTGGCGGCCTACGGCATCAATCCCTTCAGCGAGGTCAAGACCATCACCGTGCCGCCGCCGCAGATGGTAGCCAATATGCGCGTCGGCAACATGGATGGCTTCTGCGTGGGCGAGCCCTGGAATGCGCGCGCCATCCAGGACCGTGTCGGCTTTACCGCCACCACGACGCAAAGCATCTGGAAGGATCATCCCGAGAAGGTGCTCGGCACCACCCTCGCCTTCGTGCAGCAGTATCCCAATACCAGCCGGGCGATGATGCGGGCGGTGCTGGAGGCCTCCAGATACATCGATGCCACGGCAAATCGCGGCAAGGTGGCGAAGATCATTGCCAGCAAGGCCTACGTCAATGCCCCGGTACCGGTGGTCGAGGGCCGTATGCTCGGCGTCTATGAGAATGGGCTCGGGCAGAAGTGGACGGACCCTAACACCATGAAGTTCTATCAGGACGGCCAGGTGAATTTCCCCTACCTCTCGCATGGCGTCTGGTTCCTGACCCAGTTCCGCCGCTGGGGACTTTTGAAGCAGGACATCGACTATCTCGCCGTGGCGCGCCAGGTCAATCAGGTTGCGCTCTATACGGAGGTGGCGCGCAGCCTCAACATCCCCGTGCCTTCCAGTCCCTTGAAGACCGAAAAGCTCTTTGACGGCAAGATCTTCGATCCGAACCAGGCGGCGGCTTACGCCAGAAGCTTCAAGGTGCATGCCTGAATCCTGCCGGGCAGGACCTGGCTGCTCATCGGGCTCGCCGTATTCAAGGCCGCCGACCCTTCCGCCATCTTCGTGATCTGCTCGATTATCAGCGGCACGTACGTCCGGCGGTCTGATTACATCCAGGCCGGAATCCGTGCCGCGAGCTGGCGTTTTGCCTCGCAGGCCCTACCGGACAGCGCGAAACCCACCAGTTGCCCCTGGGCATCGACAAAATCAAAACGCATGCCGTCAGGGTTGGTTTCGATTGCCCGCCAGGTCCCGTTCTGGCCCGTCAGGGGCGGAACCACCACGATCGGACAAGCGGGGGTTTTCAGGATGATGGGCAGGGCTGGCAGGCTCAGGGCGCGGGGTGTGCCGCTCAGGGTGGCTGCGAGCGCGCGTGCCTGATGCATCAACGGCAGGACAAATGGCAGTACCTGGCCGTCGACCTCGGCGCAGTCACCCAGCGCAAAGATTTGCGGATCCTCGGTGGCCAGGAAACGGTTCACCCGGATCCCCTTACCCGTTTCCAGGCCACAATCGCGCGCCAGTTCAAGCCTGGGGCGCAAGCCGGTAGCCCAGAGCAAGAGGTCGGCCTCGATCCGCTCGCCGCTGCCAAGCGCCACCTCGATTCCGGTCGCGACTTGATTGATGCTCTGAACCTTTGTCCGGCAATGCATGCGCACACCGACCCCTTGCAGGGCCTTTTGCAAATGTTCCGCCAAGGGCGTCGGGATCAGTCTGCCGAGGATGTGCTCGCCGGATTCCAGCAGGGTAACGGCATGTCCCGTTGCCGCCAGATCATTCGCGAATTCGCAGCCGACCAGACCGGCGCCTATGATCAGCACGCGTTTGCCCGGACTGAGAGCGCCCCGAAAGCGGCGATAGTCGTCGAGATGGTTGATGGCAAAACCGCTGCTACCGGCTGCAGCGGCCTGATCCGCGCCCCCCGCTTCCGCGCCGACAGCCAGCACCAGCGCTCCATAATCAAGCGCGCCAGCACTGGTCAGCAGACGTTTGGCGCCGCGATCGATGGCGATCACCTGACAATGGGACAGAACCCTGATGTTCAGGGCTTTCGCTTGTTCCTGCGCGGTATTCCTTACCAGGGCCTCGGGTGTGATGCGCTGATCCAATGCATTGGACAGCATGGGTTTCGAGTAGTAATCCCCGCTGTCCGCGCTGACGAGCGTCACGGGGCGCACTGGATCAAGTTTGCGCAGTTCCCTGGCCACGGTGTAAGCGGCGAGCCCGCCGCCCACGATCACAACGGGGCGCGTATGCATGGTCTAGCCCTGATAAAGTTCGAAGTCATTTTTGCCGACTCCGCAGTCCGGGCATGCCCAGTCGTCGGGCAGATCCTCGAAGCGCGTGCCAGCCGGAATGCCTTCCTCGGGCCAGCCCAGCGCTTCGTCATAGACCAGATCGCAGACAACGCAGATCCATGTACGGGTGGTAGGACTCGTTTGTTGGGCTGCTGCATTCATAAGATCTCCTTCCGCGCGGTGAGCGTTTCGATGATTTGCTGAAAGATGGCATCCAATTCCGCGGCGAGGGCATCCAGTGCGGGATTGGCGTAAGGCGCGAAGACCCGCGACGGCCAGCGCCAGGCGACGACCGTCTCGTCTTCCGCCGCATAGACGTGAATGCGCAAGGGGATGTCGATACCCGCCGATTTCTCGGCCGCCCAGACACGCACTGCGAAATCCGGGCGGAATACCTCGAGGATCTGATCCGGGGCGACGATGAGGCCGCGCTTGGCGGCATTGGCTTGTCCGTTGATGTGCGCGACCAGTCCCATGGGCACGGCGGCGATAGCATCCTGCAGCCGCTGGATCGTGTCTTCGACATTGCCCAGCACCGTAAGCGCTTCCAGTTGACCGGGGCTGTTCATCATGCCACCCCGCTGCTTGCCAGATCCTGGCCTGTGAGCGCGTGCAGTTCCTTTTTGAGGTGCTTGAGGGCGGGTGACACGATGGCGACGAAATAGGCTTCCCGCAGGCGGCGCTGTGCGGGGTTGCGCAACAGGTATCCCTTGGCGCCCATGTGCAGCATGGCGGCCTGCGCGGCGCGCAGGGCGAGCTCCGATCCGGCGATGCGCAGCTCCAGGATTTCCATTACCCCGCCGCCATCCCGTTGCCGGTCGATTTGGCGCGCCAGGGCATAGGTGCGCTGTCTGGCCAAGATCAGTGCCGCCTCGATATCCTCCACCTGATCGTCGAGATAGCGGTTCACGTGATAGAGCTTGGTGTTCGCCTCTTTCATGAGCTGTACGCAAGCCTTCGCCAAACCAAGACCCATGCCCATCTGGGCGAGAATGAGGCCGCCACGAATGCGGTTGAAATAGGCCTCGAAATGCTCAGGCTCGCAAATGACCATCTCTTGCGGCAGGAACACGTCCTGAAACTGGCATGCCATGGTGGCCGTGCCTTCAAGCGCCACGAAATGGGCATTCTGACGCAGGGTGAGCCCCTCTGCATCACCCCTGACCAGGCCCATCAGGGTAGTGTTGCCGCCGTCCAGGGTTGCAGCGATGGCAAAGACGTGATCACGGCCGATATTGGATACCCAGGGTAGCGTGCCATTGATCCGGTACCCGCCGGGCACGGCGCGGGCATTGAGCCGCAATGCCTCGATACCGGAGCGGGATTTCAGCAGATTGGACAGCGCGGTGCCGCCGATCAGCGCACCCTTGCAGAGTTTGGGCAGGATTTCATGTTTCAAAAAAGGGTTGTCACTGTTGTCCAGATACCAGACGCAACTGCTCTGGCACCAGATCAGGAAACCTGTGGAGAGACATTCCCCGGACACGGCCTCCATCTGGGCGATCACGCTGCCGAGGCCTTCGCCGGTTCCGCCGAATGCCGGCGAGACAGCGCCACCGAAGCCCTGTGTTTCGCCCAGCCGGCGCAGGAAGATCTCCGGATAATGCCCCTTGAGATCAATGTCCATGACCTGCGGTGCCAGCTCCTCCGAGATGAGCCGGGCAAGGGACATCGACGTGTCGCTGGCCCTCGGCTTCGCCCAAGGCTGTGTGGATGACGGGGCATTTGTGGCTTCGCTTAACATGACTTTCTCCTTGCGTGGTGGAGAGCCAGTCATTCCCTGGCTCTCGCTATCCGGTGTCAGGCGAGGCCCACTTCCACGCTGACGGGGTTACGCAGCGTGTTGGCGACTGGCGACCAGGCATTGGCGTGCGACACCAGATCCTCTAGTTCCTCCCGGGAGGCATCACCTTCCAGATGCACCCGCACCCGGATATCCGTGAAGCCGAGCCGCTTGTCGGACAGATCCCCGACGCCCCAGACCGCGGTTACGTTGATATCACCCTCCAGTTCCAGCTCCAGCCGGGACAGGGCGATGCCGCGCGCCACCGCGTTCGCGTGCAGCCCCACCGAGAGGCAGGAACCCAGGGCCGCCAGTACTGCTTCGGAGGGATTCGGCGCGGTATCGTCGCCGAGCAGGTGCGGCGGCTCATCGATGATGTGGGCGGGCAGGTTGCGCACGAAGGTGAGATTGCGGAATTTCCCTTCGCAGACGGTTTTTGCCTTCAGGGTAACGACGGCTGCCGGGTTGGCCTTGCCCTTGCTGGACAATGCTTGCAGCCCCTGGGCATCAATGGGTGTAAGCGCAAGGTGCTTTCTTAAAACGTTCAACTCTGACATTGGGTGTTCTCCTCGAAGGATGCGTGATAGGGCATCTCTCCAGGAGCAATTCACATGCCAAGGCGGAAAATGGCAATCAAGTGTTTGTAAATTAACTGAAAATTTGGAATTGTCTGGTACGCGGACACTTGCTGGTGAACAAATTGTTCACAATTTGAAAGGGGGGCGGTGCTGGCACGGCGCCCCTTACATGTTCAACAATTTCATCCGGTAGTTGAACTGGCGCAAGGTCATGTGCAGCAGCTGCGCTGCGCGCGATTTATTGCCGCGGGTCTGCGCCAGTGCCCTCTCGATCCGTTCCCGGTCGCTTTGCTGGACCAGCTGGTAGTCTCGTACCGTTTCGGACGCTGCCCTGCTTGGCTCGGGTGACTCCAGTACGCTGGTCCGAAATTCGCCGCCGAGCACCTGCTCGACGGCTGCCGGCTGGATCAGTGTGCCTTCGGCCAGGACCGCGAGCCGTTCCAGGACATTGCGCAGTTGCCGGATGTTCCCTGGCCAGGGGTAATCGACAAGTCGTTGCAAGGCCTCCGGAGAGAGATTCACATTGCGTTGATAGGCTTGGTTGATCTGGTTCAGGTGATACCGAACCAGTGGAGGGATATCCTCGCGCCGATCGCGCAGGGCCGGCAGGTGGATGGGGATGACGTTCAGCCGATAATAGAGGTCGAGCCGGAAACGACCTTCACGAATCCTTTCCTGCAAGTCCAGGTTGGTGGCCGCGACGATTCGTACATCAATGGCGATTTCCTTGCGTCCACCAATGCGCTCGACCGTTCGTTCCTGCAGCGTGCGTAGCAACTTGACCTGCATCGGCAGCGGCAGATCGCCGATCTCGTCGAGAAAGATTGTGCCGCCACTGGCCTGTTCGAAGCGGCCGGGCCGGCTGGCGTTCGCCCCGGTGAAGGCGCCTTTCTCGTAGCCAAAGAGTTCTGACTCGAACAGGTTCTCCGGAATCGCGCCGCAATTGACCTTTACGAAGGGGGCATCCCGGCGCGGACTCATCAGGTGCAGGGCGCGCGCGAAAAGCTCCTTGCCAGTGCCGGACTCGCCGAGCAGCAGGACGGTCGCATTCGTGGCGGCAACTTGTTCGATATGCCTGAAAACCCGGTGCAGTGCAGCGGATTCACCGACGATGCCATAGACACCCAGGCCCGGCGCCTGGCGTTCGAGTGCATGACGAAGCGCCTGATTTTCCTGCTCCAGACGCGCGGTTTGCTCGCGCACCAGCTGATTGAGCCGGAGGGTCTGGGCGACCAGGGTGGATACGAGCCTGAGGATCTGCAGGTCATCGGCCAGTGCCCTGGCGCGGTGGCGCAGGCGGTGCACCCCCAAGGCGCCGATGATCCTGCCCTCCTGCAGCAGCGGCACGGCAATATAGGATACCGTCTCGCGCGGCAAGTGATCGCGGCCCACGGCGCGTTGCAAATAACCGGGCGCTTCGTCGATATCCTGCACGATGGCGATCTCGCCGGTGCGGATCACCTGGCCGGTCACGCCCTCGCCCGCCGCATAACGGCCGCGAGCCACCTCTTCCCGGGTCAGGCCATAGGCATACTGGATGCAGTAGTCGCCTTGCCCGGGATCGTGCAGCACCACGCGTCCGCGATTCAGTCCCAGCAACTCGGAAAGCAGATGCAGCATCTCCCGGATGACCAGATCCTGATCCAGGCTTTTGCTCAGCAGCTTGCCGATTTCCCGTTGCAGCAGAAACTCCTCTTCCCTTAGATCTTCCCGCGTGGCGCGCGGGCACTTATGTGTCGATGCCATGTTGCCTCCTGTCCGGTAGTACGCCATTTCGATCGAACAAATTGCTAACAATCTGTAAACAGCATCTTTCCTTCGTTGCACCATTTCGGAAATGTTCGCCCCGATATGGTGCAAAACTCCTAAATTCTGGCAGTTATCCACGTCATCAGCAGTCTATGCAGAAAAAATTCAACCTGATGAAAGCGATTATCAAGCACATCACGAAACATTTCAGCCTGGCATATATGTTGCTCAATGATAATTGGCAGCAATTACTACCAGGAGAGCACCATATGCCGATCTTTGACAATCCATTCGATCCGGACAGCCATCTGGGGCACGGATGCAGTTGCGGTCGTCACCGCAGCCAGGCGGCGCACGACCAGGCCTCTGCAAGCCCGCATCCCCAGGGTGAGGAGGCGCTGACCGATCGTCTGGTGGAAACGGCCGTGGTCCAGGCCTTTTTTCCTACCGATGTATCCAGGCGCCGTTTCCTGAGTACCGTTGGCGCAGGTACCGCATTGGCTGCTATTTCCACCCTGTTCCCCCTGGGCGCGGCCAAGGCCCTGGCCAAGGAGATCAAAGGGCCTCTGGAAAAGAAACAGCTCAAAATCGGCTTCGTGCCGATTACCTGTGCCACCCCCATCATCATGGCCGGGCCCATGGGTTTCTATGCCAAGCAGGGGCTTGAAGTCTCTCTGATCAAGACAGCCGGCTGGGCAGTGGTGCGCGACAAGATCATCAATCACGAATACGACGCTTCGCACATGCTCTCACCCATGCCGCTGGCAATGAGCATGGGCCTTGGCTCAAAACCCCTGGCCGTGGATGTCGCCGCCATCGAGAACATCAATGGCCAAGCAATAACCATGCACATCAAGCACAAGGACCGCCGGGACCCGCGCCAGTGGAAGGGCATGCGTTTTGGCATTCCCTTTGATTATTCCATCCATAATCTCTTGCTCCGCTACTATCTCGCGGAGCATGGCGTCGATCCGGACAAGGATGTGGAACTGCGCATTCTGCCGCCGCCGGACATGGTGGCCAATCTGCGTGCCGGCAACATCGACGGTTTTCTGGGGCCGGAGCCCTTCAACCAGCGCGCGGTTTATGAGGGAATGGCCTACATCCACACCCTGTCCCGGGACATCTGGGATGGCCATCCCTGCTGTGCCTTCGGCGTGTCCGAGTCCTTCGCCCGAGAAAATCCACATACCTTTGCCGCCCTGTTCCGGTCCATCGTGGCGGCCACGGAGTACGCGCACAAGCCGCAGAACCGGCCCGCCATCATCGATGCGATCGCGCCGGCCAACTATCTCAATCAGCCCAAGCCAGTACTGCAGCAGGTCATGACGGGGCGCTTCGCGGATGGGCTTGGCAATGTGCGCAACGTGCCAGACCGGGTGGACTTCGCACCCTTTCCCGCCCAATCCATGGCGGTCTGGATTCTGACCCAGCTCAAGCGTTGGGGTTACATCAAGGGTGATGTCAATTACCGGCAGATTGCCGAACAGGTCTTTCTGGCCACTGATGCCCGCAAGCGGATGGCGGAGATGGGCTATACCGCGCCCGCCAGCAATTACAGCAAGTACGTGATCATGGGCAAATCTTTCGATCCGGCCAACCCGGTGGCCTATGTCAATTCGTTCAAGATCCGGAGAACCTGAAAATGCATAACACACAAGCCTTGCGCGCGGCGCTGCTGTCCCTGGGATTGTTTGTCCTGCTGATCGGCTTCTGGCATCTCGCCACCTTGCCAAAAGCGGCCGAGGACGCTGGCGTGAGCGCGGAATATGCGGCGCTCATGGGCTCTGCTAACCAATCGGATTCAGGGCTGCCATCGCCCGGCATGATCTGGGAAACCATTGTGCAGCAACTCTCTGATCCCTTCTATGACGCCGGCCCCAATGACAAGGGGATCGGCATCCAGCTGGCGTATTCGTTGGGGCGCGTGCTGCTGGGCTTCGCGCTGGCAGCGCTGGTTGCCATCCCGCTGGGTTTCGTGATCGGTATGTCGCCGGTCGTGTCCCGGGCCCTGGATCCCTATGTCCAGTTGTTGCGCCCGATTTCCCCGCTCGCCTGGATGCCCCTGGCTCTTTACATCATCAAGGATTCATCGACCTCCGCGATCTTTGTGATCTTCATCTGCTCGCTCTGGCCCATGCTGATCAACACTGTCTATGGCGTGGCCTCGGTGAAGCGGGACTGGCTGAACGTCGCCAGGACCCTGGAGGTGAGTCCCTTGCGCAAGGCCTTGCAGGTGGTGCTGCCAGCCGCGGCACCAACCATTCTCACCGGAATGCGCATTTCCATGGGCATCGCCTGGCTGGTGATCGTGGCGGCGGAAATGCTGATAGGGGGGACCGGCATCGGCTACTTCGTCTGGAACGAGTGGAACAACCTGTCGCTGAGCAATGTGATCTTCGCCATTCTCATGATCGGCATAGTCGGCATGGTCCTGGACGCCGGCTTCGGCTGGCTGGGCAGATTAGTGGCATACCGCGAATAGGAGCGTGTCATGCAGGAAAATTTCCTGAGCGTGGAAGGTTTGAGCAAGCTGTACCCGGCTGCTCGCGGCAACGACAAGCTGGTGGTCTTTGAGGACATGCATTTTCGCATCGGTAAAGGAGAGTTTGTCTGCGTGCTCGGCCATTCCGGCTGTGGCAAGTCCACGGTGCTGAACATTCTCGCCGGTCTTGATCAGGCCAGCGCCGGCACGGTGATCATGGACGAGCGCGAGGTTGCCGGGCCGAGTCTGGAACGCGGGGTGATCTTTCAGAGTCACGCCTTGCTGCCCTGGCTCTCGGTACTGGGTAATCTCGAATTCGCTGTGAAGTCCCGCTGGCCGGCATGGCGTCACCAGAAGATTCGGGAGCATTGCCGCCAATACATTGAGCTGGTGGGACTCCAGGGTGCCGAGCACAAAAAGCCCGCGGAGCTTTCAGGTGGCATGAAGCAGCGGGTTGGCATCGCCCGAGCCTTCGCCATCCAGCCCAAGATGCTGCTGATGGATGAACCTTTCGGTGCTCTGGATGCCTTGACGCGCGGGGTGATCCAGGAAGAGTTGCTGAAGATTTGCGCGGCCACCGGGCAGACCGTTTTCATGATAACGCACGATGTCGACGAAGCCATCCTGCTGGCCGACAAGATCTTCCTCATGAGTAACGGCCCGCGCGCCCGCATTGCGGAGATAGTCCTGAATACCTTGCCGCGTACGCGTACCCGGCATGACATCCATAAGCATCCGCAGTACTACCGGATTCGAAATCACCTGCTCGATTTCCTGATCAGCCGTTCCAGCCAGATCAGCCGTGAGACCATGTCGGCAGGCGATGCGCAGCCACCCATCGTCGTGCCGGGTTTGTTCGAGGACGAGGAGCCCGAACGTGAGGTAAAGGCACCCGTCTACCGCCTGAACAAGATCTAAGGCATTTCAAGCAAGGAGAAAAAGCATGAACCGCAGCACACTGGTCGAAACGATTGTTGCCGCTAAATTGCGCAAGGGACTGAGCTGGGCCGAGATCGCCCAAGCGATAGGCCGCAGTGAGGTATGGACAACCGCGGCCCTGCTGGGCCAGATGAGCATGAGCCTCGAAGAGGCGAAAGCCGCCGGGGAGCTGCTGGAGCTCGATGCGGATGCGGTCGCCCTGCTGCAGGTCTATCCAAGCAAGGGCGCGTTGGGCATGACCGTGCCCACTGATCCCTTGCTCTATCGCTTTTATGAAATCCAGCAAGTTTTCGGCACGACCATCAAGGAACTGATCCATGAAAAATTCGGTGACGGCATCATGAGCGCCATTGACTTTGAGATGGCGATCGAGAAGGTGCCGGATCCCAAGGGGGATCGCGTCAAGATCGTCATGAATGGCAAGTTCCTGCCTTATCGGAAATGGTGATCGCACAGGCCAGGATGCATCGCATGAACACTTGGCATTGCATGCAAATGGTGCGTCCGCCTCAGATTGGCGCAAGGCTAGCGGCCATTCTGCGAATTTATTTGTTATTTCGCGGATGATCCGCATGGCACAAGTCTTGCTGAACAACGCTGGGGAGGGCCAAGGGGGCTACTTTTCCGGACAAAGGCGTCTATCCGCGCGGCTGCGCGGCGGCGCCTTTTTATTTACGACTACGGAGGAGCCGGAACGATATCGTCAGCTAGACGGATTTTGAAAAATGAGCGAGCTATAAACGCCGCTTTCTTAACTCTATAAAAACAGTTTCCAAGCACAAAGGAATGTCACATGCCCTTGAAAAAAATGTTTTTCCTGGCAGGTCTCGCGTTCAGCCTCCCCGCCACCGCCGATACCCTGGGTGAC